>JAFSIB010000008.1 GCA_017440005.1 Clostridia bacterium | reverse complement strand
GACACGTACTTGCTCGCCGGTGCTATGATCGATCGCAGCCAGTTCGATGCTGAAAACGCCCGTGTGCATGCCCGCATCGATGCCGGTGAGATCCATCTCAAGGAAGCGACCTGCTCGCCGGTGTTGCTGGGTATCACCAAAGCATCCCTCGCGACCGATTCCTTCCTGTCTGCCGCCTCCTTCCAGGAGACCACACGCGTGTTGACCGATGCCGCTATCAAAGGCAAGGTCGATCCGCTCTTAGGTCTTAAGGAGAACGTCATCATCGGTAAACTCATCCCTGCCGGTACAGGTATGCCGGTGTACAACAACGTAGACGTTGTGAACACCCATGCCTCCAGCGACGATCCGTATGTTGCCGCTTTGCGCAGCATGCTGGAAGACGGCGAGGAAGCCGAACCCATGGCTGAAGAACCTGCCGAAGAGTAAATAAACCCGAAACGCCCCACAGAGGATTTCTCTGTGGGGCGTATTACCAAGCGGAGATGTTTTTGTATGAATCGTTTAAAACAATACAGCGGTGAACTGAGCATTGTGCTCGCCACCGTCTTTTGGGGATGTATCAGTTTATACTCACGTAACATGAATGCCGCCGGCTTTACCACGGTACAGACCGTGGCAGTCCGTGCCGTGATTACCGCTGTTATTCTCGGCGTGTTTATGCTCGTCAAAGATCCTAAACTGTTGCGCATCCGTTTGCGCGACCTGTGGATGTTTTTGGGTTCCGGTATCTGCAGCTTTTTGTTTTTTAACATCTGTTATATGAATTCCATTGCCGAAAACTCCGTATCTGTCGCCTGTGTGCTCATGTATACCTCTCCCTTCTGGATCTTACTGTTATCCGTACCGATCTTCAAAGAAAAGGTCACCTGGCAAAACATTGTGTCACTCGTGATCGCGCTGGTCGGCTGCGTGTTACTGTGCACTGCCGAGGAACTGAAACTGACACGTATTGGTTTGGTTTACGGGTTGCTTTCGGGCTTTGGGTATGCGCTGTACAGTATCTTTGGAAAACTTGCCGCCAAACAGTATTCCACCGTCACCATCACGTTTTATACGTTTCTGTTTGCGGCGATCGCCATCGTCCCGTTTTCCGATCTGCCGGCACTCGGTACGTTACTGCAAACGCCAAGCAACGTCGCGCTTTCGATCGGCATTGCCGCCACCAACACCATCATTCCGTACATGTTGTACACATACGGTCTGTCCAAGGTTGCGGCCGGTAAAGCCTCTATTTTGTCCATCTCGGAACCGGTCGTAGCAACCCTGGTCGGTGTGTTTGCCTTTGGTGAACTGCTGAAACTCGGCGGAATGCTCGGCATCTCGCTGGTCGTCATCGGTTTGGTGGTCTTGCAATACAAACCAAAACACAAATAACAGAATTTAAGCCGTGTACGCAATACCGCGTATGCGGCTTAAATTTTGTTAACATATTCCTTATGATATGTTATTTCCTCGCTGTGCATTTTTGTGGTATAGTGATAATTGGGTTATAGCCTTTACTTGAAGGAGGTCGCTTGTTGTGAAATCATACTCCAAGAAAAAAATCTTTTTAGCGGCTTGTATTTGTGTTGTGTTTTTTAGCGGTGTACTGCTCTGCATGGCATTCGCCGGTAAGATCGATTTGTCCGGCACACCGATCCTTGGTTCATTGATCGCACGGTTGACCGGCAACCAAGCATCGTATACCGACATGATCACATCCGCTGTTGCCTCGTCCGTTACCCCGTCAACGGAATACACCTCTATTACGGATCTCACAACAGCAAATGGATACTTGTATGCGGCCGATAAAACCGGTCAACACGTGTACAAGCTCTCTCCTTCCGGTACGGTAGAATCCGTTTATGCTGCCGGCACACAGGTCAACGGCGTTTGTGCCACGAACGATGCCGTGTACGCATTAGTCGGCGGTGCCAACGGCACCGTAACGGTACTGGACAGCGCTTTGCAGCAAACAGCCACCGTTGCGGTGGGACATACGCCCTCTGCCATGGCGGTTTACGGTAATAAGGCCTATGTTGCCAATCGCTTTGATAATACGGTATCCGTCCTGGATCTTACCGCGCGCACCGTCACCGATACCATCGCCCTGGAAGGGCGCGAGCCGATCGATATGGTTGCGGCAAACGGCAAACTGTACGTTGCTTGTCATTTACCGAACGAAGCATCCACGGAAGCCGTTGTGTCGGCTGATGTGGTTGTCATTGATCTGACCACCGATAAAGCGGTGCGGAGCATCGCCCTGATAAACGGTGCAGGAAGTGTCAAAAGCATTGCCGCCACATCCGACGGCAGTGCGGTATTCGTTTCGCATATCATTGCCCGTTACACCTATCCCACCACCCAACTGGATCGCGGCTGGATCAATACCAACGGTTTTTCGGTGATCGATACGACCAACCATACCGTCCAAGCCGTTTTGTTAGATGAAGTGGAACTCGGTGCAGCCAACCCCTGGGGTATCGCTGTCAGTGAAGACGATTCACAGCTTGTGGTTGCTTTATCGGGCACCGATGAAGTCATGATGATCGACATTGCCGCCATGAACCAAAAAATTGCGGCGGTAAAAGCCGGTACGTGCGTTGTCGCGTCTACCGATAAAATTGCCGACTATCTCCCCTTCCTGGATGATTGCCGCACCCGCATCTCGCTGAACGGAAAAGGTGCACGTGCGGTCACCGTTGCCGATGGAAAAGCTTACATCGGCCAGTATTTTACCGGCGATATTGCCGTTGTGGATCTCACAACCAAAGCAACCGCTACGCCGCTGACGGTGGCAACGCAACCGGAAAACGATGCGGTACGTACCGGTGAGATCCTGTTCAGTGACGCCAATCTGTGCTATCAAAAATGGCAAAGTTGTCTGAGCTGCCATCCCGATGCACTGGCCGACGGTTTAAATTGGGATAACATGAACGACGGCTTGGGCAACCCGAAAAGTGCCAAAAGTTTGTTGTATTCCCATCGTACACCGCCGGTGATGGTCACCGGTATTCGCGATACCGCCGAAACAGCGGTGCGCGCCGGTATGAAGTTCATCCAATTCAACGTGATGGATGAAACGCAACTGGATCATATTGACAAATATCTGATGTCCCTGCAACCCGTACAAAGTCCGTACCGTAATACCGACGGTACGTTGACGGAATCGGCACAGCGCGGTGCCGCATTGTTTGAGAGCGCCGGTTGCGTGACCTGCCATCCGGCACCGCTCTATACCGATATGCAGGCCCACGATGTCGGCACGACCGCAGGCGGCAACTGGGAAAACCGCGCCATGGACACCCCGACCCTCGTAGAAGTATGGCGTACAGGCGCCTGGTTGCACGACGGCCGCTATTGTAATATACAAGATGTCGTCCGTCTGTTCGCCCCCGACCTGTCGGATGACGAGGTGGAAGATCTTACAAACTTTGTGCTTTCCATCGGCCACGAAGGAGAAGAATACGGTGTGGAGCAAGTGTTTGTGACGGCGGGTGAAGACGTTACACTGTGTGACTTGGTGCCCGGCGGAACGATCGCCGGTATTACCGTGCGGCGGCAACTGTCCTCTTCGGCATCGACAGCCGTTGTGAAGGCAGAACTGACCGACGCTTCCGGCAACCGTCTTGCTTCGCATGAAGAAACCCTGTCCAACATGGCAGTCAATACCGCTGCCGCCGTTGTGTTGGGTGACGATTTTACCGTCCCGTCCGAAAACACAACTGGAACCACGTTCACCATAACCATTACGGATGAAACCGGTAAGTTGATCGGTTCTCCGTATATCTTAACCTATTAAGGAGGTGGCTACCGTGAAAAAACATCTGTCGATCCTCTTAACCTTCGCTTTGTGCATCGGCTTGTTATCCGGTGTGTCCTCCTTCTCGTTACAAACCGAAGCCGCTTCCGCCGATTCGTCTGAGTGGGTGGCCGCTTCGCCGAAAACGCCCACTGTAACCGCTATGGAACAATCCGATCTGTTAGACGAACTGATGGCGCAGTACACCACCTTTGTTGTGGTGCGGCACCGTCAGCTGGGCGGTTCACACTACGCCTATTCCGAAGCCCTGTCCGACACCGCCATTGAAGCAGACTCTTCACCGAACCCCGAAGAAGTGTCGTATCGCGTCGGCGCGGAACTGGTACTGGTGGAACTGGAAAATAAAAACGGACAAGCCACCCGCACCGAAACCGTCTTACTGAGCGACGGTGACGGCGTGTTGCGCGACCCTGACGTTTCGGAAGACGGAACCAAAGTTCTGTTTTCTTGGAGCAAGGCAAAACAAACCGATGATTTCCATCTGTATGAATACGATTTGCTGACCGACAAATACCGTCAACTGACCTTTGGTGTCGGCGTGGCGGATACTGAACCGAAATATATGCCGAACGGCGATATTATTTTCAGTTCCACGCGTATGACGCAAGTTATCGATTGTTTTTATGCGCCCGTATCCAATCTGTACCGTTGCGGACCGGATGGCGAAAATATTGTACGTGTCGGTTACGATCAGGTACACACCACCTATCCGACGTTAACGGACGATGGCCGTGTGTTATATACCCGTTGGGATTATAACGACCGCACCCAGATTTACACACAAGCCATCTTCCAGATGTTCCCGGACGGTACCAATCAAACCGAGGTGTACGGTAACAACACCAACTTCCCGCCCTCCTTACTGCACACGCGTCAAGTCGTCGGTACAACAGATCAATATATTTCGATCGCCTCCGGTCACCACACGTATCAGGCGGGAAAACTGTGTATTGTGGACACTTCCAAAGGCCGCAATGCCGATACACCGGATAACGACACCATTACATTCCTTGTTGGTAAGGATGAGCAAGATGAATTGCCCTACATCCAAAGTGCCGACGATGAATATCACGACCGCTATGGACAATGGGGATTTGTATACAAATATCCTTACTCCATCACCAAAGATACCTTTTTAGTATCGGGCGCTGACATCGGTTATGCCAACGGTTCCTCGTATGAAGCGGAAAAAACCGGTTGGGGTAATGCCGGTTGGGGTAACTCCGGCGCTTTTAAGATCTATATCATGAACACCGCCGGTGACCGTGTGGAACTGGTTGGTATGTCCGGTTCGATCGGTGCCAGCCAGATCGTTCCCGTTGCCAAACGCACGCTGTTTGAACGGGCGAGCATGGTCAATTACACCTCCTCCACCGGCACCTATTACATCGGCAACGTGTATGAAGGTGAAGGGCTGAAAGACGTTCCGGTGGGCACGGCAAAGTACCTGCGTGTGGTAGCATTGGATTATCGTGCCTATACCGTCGGTAACGTCGGTGTTTCCGACACCCGTCTGGATTCCACAAACTCCGGTCAGGCATACGGTGCCGTTTCTGTGGGTAACGGTGCCTGGGACGTCAAACGCGTGCTCGGTATCGTCCCCATTGAAGAGGACGGGTCTGCGCTGTTCAGCGTACCGTCCGAAACGCCGGTGTATTTCCAAGTACTGGACGAAAACGGTTGCATGATCCAATCCATGCGCAGTTGGTCCACCTTGATGCCCGGTGAAGTGTTCTCGTGCGTTGGTTGTCACGAAGACAAAAACACGGTCCCGCCCGCCATGTCCACCGTTACCATGGCAATGGCAAAAGGCGTGCAAAAACTGCAACCGGATTTCTGGCAGGATGCCGATTATGATCCGTACACCGAATCAACCGGTTTCAGTTACTTAAAAGAAATTCAACCGATCCTCAACGACAGTTGCGTGCAATGTCACAACGACGTGACGGCGTCCAAGCGAACCGCGGGCATTTCGGGATTATCTTCAATTGATGAAATACCGAGTGCTGCGGCAACGAATTCCAACAGTAATACCGATGAAACCGTTATCTTCCCCATTGAATCGGAATGGCAGTATGTGATCGATGAAGCACCTGCCAACAACTGGTATACGGATACGTTCGACGACAGCGCCTGGGCAACCGGACAAGGGTTGTTCGGCGATCTCGGTACCGCCAACACGCATTGGGACGGCGACGGCAGTTATATTTGGTTGCGCAAAGAATTCACGTTAACCGCCCAACAAATTGCCGCGTTATCGGGTCGTCAACTGTTCTTGAACATCTATTATGACGAAAGTCCCGTTATCTATTTAAACAATGAACAGATCTTCACGGCATCCGGTTCCCTTTCCGCGTATGAGACCCGTGATCTCAAATTGAGCACTACCGCGTTGTTGCGTGAAGGCAAAAACGTGATCGCGGTACGGGCAGACAACGTGGGGAAATGGGGACAGCGAATCGACGTTGGTTTGTCTGCGAAAGCGTATTCCGGAACCGAGTTTTCCTTGCAGTCCTTCCGCTTCGGTGTGGAAGCCAACGAAAACAGCGCTTTTGTGGGTAAAGCGTTCCCGCTTTCTTATTTGGTATTGACAGGGAGCAACGGCACCAATTTCAATAACAGCACGGCTTCCACATCCCTGCTCAACTGGATCCATACGATGACCGATGCCGAAATGCGTGAACCGTACAGTGCCGGCTCGTCCAAGAGCAAACTCATCACCATGCTGCGCAATAAGCACAGCGGCGTTGTTCTCACGGAAGCCGAAATTCGCGCTTTTGAAGCCTGGATCGATTTGGGCGTTCCGTGCATGGGGTCCTATGATGAAAACAATATGTGGACCAGCAATCAAATGCGGTGGGCAGAAGAGAGCCAAAATAAACGCGATTTTTATACCACTCTGAATGAGTTGGCGCGTACCGCCCGGGCAACCGGTAAAACGGCACCGTCCATCGGCATTACATACAAAACGGCCGGCGGAACGGTGTACGACGATACGTATGCTTTTGCGACCACGACACGGCTGGAAATCCCGGTTGCTTATACCGCCAACGATACCCTTACTGTGACATTACCGGACGGTGAACACTATCTTGGACTTACGCTCAACAGCCGTATGGGCGAAACCATCGTATACGTTCCGGGCGGAACCTATACCTTTACCGTTCCGTCACACACGTTGACGGAAACGTATACCCCCACCTTCTCCAAAAACACCTTTAACACCATCACGGCGCGGATCATTGGCACAGAAGAACTGACAAAGCGCCATAATCTGTCGGTAAATCCGTACGATACGACCACTAATACGACGGCTTATCCGCACGCGGTAGCCGGCGGCACCGGCACCGCGGTAACCGATCAACCGCGCAATGCGATCGATGGTGTGAGCAGTAACAAAGGATACGGCGCGTATCCGAACCATTCCTGGAGCGCGGCGGACAGCGGCAACAGTTGGTTGCAGATCGATTTCGGACGCGAAGTCATTGTAGATGAGGTACTGCTTAAGATCCGTGCCGGCTTTGATGACAGTCACGATACCTATTGGAAATCCGGTGTGTTGGAATTTTCCGACGGTTCTACCGAACCGATCACCATCGACTCCACCGCGGATGCACAGACCTTTACCTTGGATGCCCCCAGAACAACAACCTACGTGAAACTCAACAACCTGGTCAAAGTCGACGCATCTAACAGTTTTGTGGGATTAAGCGAGATCGCCGTTTACGGCACGGAAAATAAATCCGCACCGAAACCGGCACCGCAGGTCGTGTACACTTCCGGCTCTGCCACGTATGCCGATCCCACCGTGTCACAAAACGGCTCGGCTACGTTAACCGTCCCGAAAGCGTATACGGCAGGCGATACCGTAACGGTCACGTTACCGCAAGGTGAAACCTATCTCGGTATCACTTTAAACGACAAGATGGGCGAAGCGATCTTGTACGTCCCCTCCGGTACATACACATACACGGTTCCTTCTGCCTCAGTTATGACGGCAGCAATGGAACCCACCTTCTCCTCCAACACCACCAACCCGGTGAAAGTCCGCGTGGTGGGCAACGAGGAACTCTCGTGGCGACGGAATCTGGCATTCAACCCGTATGACACCGACACGGCCGAAGGGGCTTACCCGCACGCCTCTGCCAGTGATTGGCACGCCACCAATGCGATGTTTGCTCCGCGCAACACGATTGACGGTGTTACACAAAACGAAAGCCACAACGCCTGGCCCTATCAATCGTGGGGGCCCTCGGCTACCGGCGAACATTGGATGATGATCGATTTCGGTCATGCAACCACAGTCAGCGAGATCGCCGTGTACCTGCGAAGCGATCAATCCTCCGGCCACACACTCTATAAAAGCGCCACCTTGGAATTCTCCGACGGTTCCACACAAGCCATTACGTTTGATGCCACCTTGGACAAACAAACCATCACGTTTGATCCGGTCGTTACGTCCTACGTCAAGTTAACAGAACTGGTAAAAGTGGATGAAAGTATGACGTGGGCCGGCATTACCGAATTTGAGGTATACGGTTCCGGTGAAAAACCGCCCTTTAAGCGCGGTGACGTAAACAACGACGGCACGATCGACACCGCCGACGGTCTGCTTTTGTTACGGTATTTAAACGATTGGGATGTCACCGTCCCGCAACCGGAAGCAATGGACGTCAACAGTGACGGCGCGGTGGATGCCGCTGACGGTCTGCTTTTAATGCGTTATCTGAACGGATGGGACGTTTCCCTTTCCGGCAGTACGTCTTAAAAGCAACCTCTACAACATGAAATGGAGAAAATTACATGAAAAAAATAGTGTGTATTCTCTCAATCTTGGCTTTACTGTGTTCGGCTCTCGGCATGGTATCCCTGGCTTCTGCCACCGGTCAATTGACCGTTACGTCGGTCAGCGGTAATCCGGGCGAAACCGTTTCAGTGGATATTGCCATTGCCGATAACCCCGGTTTAGTCACGTTAAGTGTAACAGTAGCCTTTGATCCTTCAGTATTGGAATTGACAGGCGTGACCGATACCAAACTGCTCGGCGGCAATCCGCCGCTGAACACCACGTACACCTCGCCGTATACCATCGCGTGGGTGGACTATACCACAACAACCGATAATACGCAAAACGGTGTCATCGCACAACTCACGTTCCGCATCAAAGACACCGCCGAAAGCGGCACGTCGGAAGTGGTGGTATCGTTCAACAACTCATACAAAGTGGACGGCGTCACCAAAAATCAGTTGGCAGGCGGATCCGGCCTTATCACAATTGGCAGCACCGACCCCGGCGCGACCAATCTGCTCCAAAATATCTCCACCGCCTACAAAGAGGATTTTGACACGTTCATGATTGAAAATCCCGACAGCATGATCTGGGATGACACGTATGTGTACGGCAACTCCACGTCTCCGTGGTTTAGCAGCGACTATTTCCCGAAAACCTTGTCTGATAACGATAAGACTACCAAATCCTACGCCAACGACTACGGCTATGCTTACGTATACGACGGTGAAGGCGGTGCCGACGGTGCTGCCGCACGGCGTGTCGGGTACTGGTTTGATCTGGGCGATACGTATCGGTTGAGCGACGTAAATCTGTACGTCAACACGCTTAACTACTGCGTATACGATTTCTCGGTGTACGGAACGGATACGTTCACGGCAAACTCCGCCGGCACGGCTTCTACCCGTGCGGCGGAAGTGGATGCCATGATCTGTGAAAGCAACCTGCTCGGTCATTTCAAGACCATCACGCAAGGCCTTTCTTCCGCTTTATCCCTCACCGATTGCAAGGACGTACGCTATGTCTTGATCATCTTCAACAAACTCGGTTCGGACCCCGGCAACAGCAACGCCGCCAATGCCGGCGCATACGGTGAAAGCCACCTGCCCGGTGCTTCGTCGCTCAACCACGGCGGCATCTGCGTAACGGAAATCGAGATCTTCGGTGCCAAGCCCAAAAACTTGCTGCAAAATCTGTCCACCTCTTACAAAGAGGATTTTGACACGTTCATGATTGAAAATCCCGACAGCATGATCTGGGATGACACGTATGTGTACGGAAGCTCCACGTCTCCGTGGTTTAGCAGCGACTATTTCCCGAAAACCTTGTCTGATAACGATAAGACTACCAAATCCTACGCCAACGACTACGGCTATGCTTACGTGTACGACGGTGAAGGCGGTGCAGACGGCGCTGCCGCACGGCGCGTCGGATACTGGTTTGATCTGGGCGATACGTATCGGTTGAGTGACGTAAATCTGTACGTTAACACACTTAACTACTGCGTATACGATTTCTCAGTGTACGGAACGGCTACGTTCACGGCAAACTCTGCCGGCACGGCTTCTGCCCGTGCAGCGGAAGTGGACACCATGATCTGCGAAAGTAACCTGCTCGGTCATTTTAAGACCACCGAACAAAGCCTTTCCTCGGCGTTGTCGCTCAGTAGTTCCAAAGCCGTGCGTTACGTGTTGATCGTCTTCAACAAACTCGGTTCGGACCCCGGCAACAGCAACGCCGCCAATGCCGGCGCGTATGGCGAAAGCCACCTGCCCGGTGCTTCATCGCTCAACCACGGCGGTATCTGTGTGACCGAAATGGAGATCTTCGGTACCAAGGTTTCGGTCGTGCCGTTAAAACCGCCAACGACTCTGGGCGCAACCATCAATAAAAACGCCACCGAAGACATCCGCTTTTTTGCTGCATTGCCGTTCGACCTGCCTCATGATCGGTATACGCTTACCGAGTATGGTATGTTGGTGATACCGAACCAATATCTGCCGGGCGGCGTGAATGAAAAAGAAGGCGCAGCGCTCGTGTATGGCAACGCATACGCGGCAACCGCCTCCTACGCGGTATCGGAAAACTTGGCGTTGACGCCTGCCATGCAGTTTACGGCCGATCTGGTGGGTTCTTCGCAAGGTGTATACCCCAGCGTGAATTTTGCCGTGCGCTCGTATGTGATTTACGAGGACGAAACCGGTGCACAAACCATCGTATACGGTAACACACTGGTTCGTTCGGTGTGGCAGGTGGCGCGTACCATCGCCTGTGCGCTGTTAAGCGCCAAAGAGGCAGGTACCCTGGACACCACCCTTACCTATACCGATGCTGTAACCGCAGAGTTTACCGCAGCCGAAGCGGAAAGCGTTACCTCAAATACCGATGTGACGTTTGCCGATCTGTACGAGTTTATTTGTCTGAACTACTCGGCGGTTGCCCTGCTGGTAGAACAGTCTTGAAGGGAGATGCGAACATGAAAAAGCATTACGTTTCCCCCTCTTTTCAACCGTTAGACTGCGAAGATATACTTTGTTCGTCTGTTAACGTCAGCCAATGGAACGACCTCGTTACCGACGAAGAATAAACCGTATGAAGAAAAGAGACCCGCATCACGGTCTCTTTTCTTCGTAAAGGAGGCATGTAAACATGCGAAAAGTGTTATACCTGATCCTATTGGTTTTATCCGCCGTGATGACGGTACTGACCGTTATCACATCCGTTTTGGGTACTGCCGGGACCGAACAAAGTGTGTTTCACAGCACGTGGGTTGTCTTTGTGTTTGCCGCCTTTGTGCTGATACAATTGGTATGTTTGTTTACCTTAAAACCGCGTTTTTCGGTCTATTACGCAGGGTTTTACTTGTTGCACATCGGGCTTGTCCTGACCCTCGTGGGGTGCTTTGTGTACTATTTGGTCGGGGACGTGGTCAACGTGTCCATACCGGTAGACCGTACCGCCGTTTACAGTGAAATCCTCCGCGAAGAACCCGATTCTTCCGGCAATACCACACTAAAACTCGGTTTCGGTCTGGGCGTTACCGACTTTAAAGTGGAAAAATACACCGAAGAAACCGGCGTTACCGGCACTGACAAACATTACGAAGCCACCTTGCAGATCCTGGCAAACGGCAAGCGCGTGCCGGAAACCGTCTCCCTTACGGTAAACCATCCGCATCATCAAAACGGTTGGAAGATCTATTTGATGAACTACGATTCCGTTACACAAAGCAGTGTACAGCTCATGCTCAAAAAAGATCCGGGCGAATACGTGACCTTGACCGGCTTGTGGTTTATCATTATCGGCACGTTCGTCATGTGCCTGTTACGGCGGAAAGGGGCAGGTGATACCGTATGAGTACTTCTGTTGTGTTGATTACGGCGATCGTATCCGCTGTTTTGTACGGTGCGGCCGCCGTGTTACGCCGCTTTGCGGTAACCAAACGCATCGGTTTGATTTGTTGGATCGCCGCCGTTGCGGGAAATACCGTTATGGTTGGCAACAACTGGGTCATTAATGGGTACGTGCCGTTCGTGAGCATGTATCAGGTGCTTACCTTCCTCTCGCTTACCTTTTGCCTCATGTATCTTTACGTGCGGTATATGCACGACGGCGGTTGGATGGACACCTATTTCTGCTTGTTGCCTGCCGTTTGTCTGATCGGCGTTTGCTTTATGGGCATCGGTACAAAATGGCATTTCCCGCCGGCTTTACAATCCGCATGGTTTGTACCGCACGTCCTAATGTACATGATCGGTTACACCTTATGCGCCGTTGCGTTCCTGCTCACGGTGATGAGTCTGTTCCGTAAGCAAGATGCCGCTAAATTGGACCGCGGTACCTATCAACTGGTCACGTTGGCATTCCCGTTTATGACAGCGGGTATGTTGTTCGGCGCCATTTGGGCAAATGAAGTGTGGGGCGCCTTTTGGTCGTTTGACGCCAAAGAAAACTGGGCGTTGGTTACCTGGCTGATGTACACACTGTATTTGCATTTCCGCCGACATTCCTCGTTGCGCAAATGGTCAAAGTTGTTTGTCATCTTGGGGTTCCTGTGTGTCGTGGTCACCATGTTTTTTGTGAACATGATGGGTGGTTCTTCTCAACACGCCTATTCTTAAACATAAAAAAGCCGTGCATCAACAATGTTGATGCACGGCTTTTTTATTATGCTTATTTCAGGCCGAGTTCTTCGGCACCCACCGGTTTAATGTTATGTTCTTTGAGCGCCGCTTCAAACGCCGCCTCATCCGAAATACGGAGTACCATAACAGCACAACCGTCCTGCTGCACGAACAGGGAGTACATGTACTCAATACCAATTCCCTTTTCGGCCAGAGCAGCCAACAGTTCTGCCAAACCGCCGGGAGAATCGGGAACCTCTACCGCCCAAACGGGGGTCATGGACAGGATATCCCCATGCTGTAAAAGGACTTCGCTTGCTTTGTGCGCATCGTTTACGATCATACGCGCCAAGCCGTAATCCGCCGTTTCCGCAATGGACAGGGCACGGATGTCTACGTGGTTATCCGCCAACAACTGCGTGATCTCGGCCAACTGGCCGGTACGGTTTTCCAAGAATACCGAAATTTGATGAATCATCATAGCATTTCCCTCCTCAAATCTTCCGTTTATCAACAACGCGAACCGCTTTTCCTTCACTGCGGGCGATAGATTTCGGCGCGACCAATTTCACTTTGGCGGAGATACCGAGCATCGCTTTGAGTGCTCCGACCAACGCTTTTTCCGCTTCGGCGATCTTCGCCAAGGAATCGGAGAACATATCGGCATTCATTTCCACCACGATCTCAAACGTGTCGGTGTTGTTCACACGGTCCACAATGATCTGGTAGTTGGCGGCATAGCCTTGCTGCATCAGCACGGTCTCGATCTGCGACGGGAATACGTTGACGCCGCGGATAATCAGCATATCGTCACTGCGGCCCATCGGTTTGGACATCTTCACGTGCGTTCTGCCGCATGAACAAGGTTTCCGACTGAGCACACAAATATCGCGGGTACGGTAACGGAGAAGCGGGAAGGCTTCTTTGGTGATACACGTGAATACCAATTCACCCTTGCTGCCTTCCGGCAATACTTCGCCCGTGTCGGGGTCGATGATCTCGGCAATGAAATGGTCTTCGTTGATGTGCATACCGGTCTGGTCTTCACACTCAAAACTGACACCGGGGCCGGAGATCTCGGTCAAGCCGTAAATATCAAACGCTTTGATGCCCAGTTTCTGCTCCACGTCGCGGCGCATATCTTCGCTCCAGGCTTCCGCACCGAAAATACCGGCTTTCAGCTTGATCTGATCCT
>JAFSIB010000058.1 GCA_017440005.1 Clostridia bacterium | reverse complement strand
GTATCGTATCCGCCGCGTGTCGGCGGCGCCGTGGCGATCTTGACCAGCAAAAGTTCCATGAACATTTACGGCGGCACCTATTCCAACAACCGCACAAATGATTTGTCGGAAGGCGAAACCAATGACGTAGTTTTACACTCAGCGCAAGGCGGCGCGTTTTATAATTACGGTACACTGAACATCTACGGCGGCACGTTCACGGGCAACCACGCAGCCCGTGGTGGTTTCCTGTTCAACTACCGCACGGCACGTATTTATAATGCCCTCATCCATGGCAATACTGCCTCCAATATCGGCGGCGCTGTCTATATGCCCAACAGCACCTCTGCACGTCTGTATCTCGGAGGCGAAAACGCCTTAGTGGAAAGCAACGTCATCTTTGACGGCAACACGTCTGCCGATAACGGCGGTGCCATTTACGCGCGCAATCTATTGTCGGTGGAAAACACCACATTCCAAAACAACTCCGCCGCCGGTTCAACAGGCGGTGCCATTCATGCCGGTTCGATGACCATTACCATCGATAATGCACAATTTATCAATAACACGGCAAAAACCAACGGCGGCGCCATCTATCAATCCGGCTCCAACAATAAAGACGACACCTTAGATCTAACGATCACCAACACGACCTTTGAATTCAACACGGCGGGAACCAACGGTGGCGCCATGTATCTTTCCACCGACACATCCGCTTACGCTGCCACGTCCCAGTTCGTACAAAACACCGCAGACAACGGCGGTGCCATCTACCTGACAGCCGCCCACCTGGATGCAGACGGCGTTGAGTTTTTGGGCAATACTGTATCTGCGGCCGGCGGTGCATTGGCAGTCTGTGAAAACGCCTCGGTTAAAATGAACATGGTAACGGCAACCGAAAATGCGGCATCCAAAGGCGGTTTCGCTTACATAAACACAGCGGAATTCAACCTGTACAACAGCACTGTTAACCAAAACAAAACTGCCAAAAACGGCGGTGCCGTTTTGATGGACAGCGGTGCTTTCGGCGGCATCTATGCCACTGCTTTTGAGGAAAACGCTTCCACCGGCGGTAACGGCGGTGCAGTATTTGTGTATACTGCAGGCGGTGAAGTCACCGTCCATTCGTGCTCCTTTGTGGAAAACAGCGGCGTTTCCGGCGGTGCTTTGTATGCCTCCAGCAAGAGTATTCTGCATCTGTACAACAACAGCGCCAACAATAACACCGCCACTAAGGGCGGCTTCTTGTATCACACCACCACCGGCACCACGGTGGATCTGGTGGGCATTACCCTATCCGGCAACACCGCCACCGACGGCGGTCCCATCATCTGGGGTAACAGTGCCGGCGCTGTCTTGAACATTGATAAAGGTAAATACTACGATCTGGATTACACCGGCGACTGGGACGATACCTACTGGACTGCGGCGATCTATAACTCGCTCAAAGTAAAAGAGGTCACCAAAGACGTCCCGAAATACATCGATTATGACGGCACTGAAATCACGCCGAAATTGCCGGAGATTCCCACCGACGTTGCCTCGTCGGCGGAACTTGAAAAAATCCTTGAAAGCGGTAAGTCGTTCATTCACATCACGGCGGACTTTGAGTTGGACCGTACTTTCTATATTCCGTACAACCTCACCATCTACTCCTCCGAAGCGCATACCTTAACACGTGCCCCCGACTTTGGCGGCGATATTTTTGTGGTAGGCCAGAAAGAAAACGGCGACAAGGCAACTGCTACCCTGACGCTTGGTAACAAGGACTCTGCTGCTGAAAACCTGCTCATCATTGACGGTAATAAAGACAACATGACCGTGGATGTTGTCGGTTCGGTTTTGTTTGTCGTCACCGGTTCGGGTGCGGAACTGTACCCCAACCTGACCGTACGCAATGCTTATAAAAACGGCAACGAGAGGACCATTGCCACTCCCTATGGCATGTCTTACCCGCCGCGTATCGGCGGCGCCATGCTCATCATGAGTAACAAATCCACCGTTAACATATACGGCGGTAACTATACCGATAACCGTTCAAACGATGCCTCCGAAGGCGAAAATGACGATGAAAAACTGTATTCGGCACAGGGCGGAGCCATCTATAACTTCGGTACGCTATCCATTTACGGTGGCACCTTTGAAAACAACCATGCAGCTCGCGGCGGTTTTTTGTTCAGTTATCGCACGGCTAACATCTATAATGCACAAATTCTTAACAACGCCGCCGATTTGGGCGGCGCTGTGTATATGCCCAACAGTACCGGTGCCCGTATGTATTTGGGCGGCGTGAACGACCTAGTGGAAAGCAACGTCCTGTTCGAAGGCAACACCTCGACCAGCTACGGCGGTGCCATTTACGCGCGCAACTTGTTGTCTGTGGAAAACACCATCTTTAAGAACAACGCTTCGACCGGTGCGTCGGGTGGTGCACTCTATACCAACGACATGGTGGTGACCGTTGATAACTCGCACTTTATCGGCAACGCTGCCAAGAGTTATGGCGGTGCCATCTACAACACCGTCAATAATGGTAAAGACGGATACGATGTGACCATTCGCAACAGTGAATTCAGCCAAAACCAAGCCACCTCGCACGGCGGTGCCATCTATTCCTCCAGCGGCGCGCGTCTGTCCGTTACTTACAGCATGTTCACCGAAAACACATCCGAAGCAAGCGGCGGTGCCGTCTATGTGACCGGTGGCGGTTTACTGGATGCCAGCGTGGTTACCTTTCACAAAAACACAGCCACCACCAACGGCGGTGCTCTTGTGTTCACAGCCACTGCACCCACAATGGCCACCGGTGTGTTAAATCGCATTACCGCAACGGAGAACACCGCGAAAAACGGTGGTTTCTTGTATGCCGGTTCGTCGGATGTACGACTGTACAACAGCACGTTACAAAGCAACAGCAGCACCTCCAACGGCGGTGCGGTTGCGATGTACGACGGTGCTTCCGGCGGCATCTATTCTACCACGTTTGATCAAAACGCGTCCGGCGCGAACGGCGGCGCTTTGTTCCTATATACCAATACAGGCGAAATCATCGTACACAGTTGCACCTTTACGGGTAACGAAGGCAACTACGGCGGCGCGGCTTATGCCTCCAACAAATCCGTTGCCACGTTCTATAACACCACCACAACCGATAACGCAGCAATCAAAGGCGGCGCATTCTACTTTACCACCACCGGCACTACCGTCACAATCATCGGTTGGACAACGTCCGGCAACACAGCCACCGAGGGCGGCCCCATTATCTGGGGTAACAGTACCGGCGCCAAACTGTACATTGATAAAAAGCAGTATACGGATAAAGATCATACCGGTACCTATGACAGCGCTTATTGGTCGGCGGCAATCTACAACAAGCTGAAGGTATACGACTTTTCCGGTGAAATTCCGAAATATTTAGATTACAAAGAGGAAAGCTACGATCACATGGCGGATGCTGTTGACGTAAGCAATGCCGATCAATTGGAAATGGCAATCAACAGCGGCGCGCCCTACATTCGTGTGATTGCCGACTTTGCATTGGATCGCACTTTCTACATTCCCGGTCAAACGGTTATCTTCTCCACCTTGCCTCACACATTGACCCGTGCGCCGGAGTTCGGCGGCGATATCTTTGTGGTAGGCGAGACGGCAGAAGGCATCAGTGCGTTGTTGCTTGGAAAGAATGCTTCTCTGACGTTGGGTAACCCGTTGTCCGTGCAGGAAAATCTGCTCACCATTGACGGCAACAAGGACAACATGATCGTTCCGGTTGTTGGCACTGTCGTGTTTATGTTTTACGGCAGCAACGTGGATATCCATCCCAACATTACCGTTAAAAACTGCGCCAAAGCAGGCAGTGAGCGCACGTGCAACGAACGCTACAATTTCAAATATCAGACCCGTACAGGCGGCGCATTTGCTATCATCGGCAACGGCGTGATGAATATTTACGGCGGTATTTTCAAGAATAATGCCGTCAATCACGAAGACACCTCGCTTGGCGATGAGGGCCGCATTTCCACTTACGGCGGCTTGATCTTCAACTCCGGCAACCTGCGTATCTACGACGGTTTGTTTGAAAACAACTGCGGTGCGCGCGGTGCTGTCGTGTATAACTACCGTTCGCTCAAAGTATACGGCGGCCGGTTCATCAATAACACAGCCACCGTGTCCGGCGGCGCGTTCTATACGCCTAATGTTGCGGTCGGCAACAATTTTATCGGCACGTCGGTTGACGGCGGTTCGCAGGTTCTGTTCCAAGGCAACTCGTCCGCTAACCAGGGCGGTGCCCTCTATACCGGTCCGTTGTCCACACTGGTCATTTACGGCAACACCTCTTTTGTGGAAAACCAATCTACTGGCAGCCACGGCGGTGCGATCGCCGCATACGGACAGTTCACGGCACGCGATACTCTGTTCCAGACAAACTCTGCGAAAAAATACGGCGGTGCCGTGTACACTGCCAACTCGAACAACAACTATGTCACCCGTTTCACGTTGCTTGAAAACTGCACGTTTGAAAACAATATAGCCCGCCAAGGCGGAGCCTTGATGCTTTACGCATCCGACGCTGACTTTGATAACGGCGCCTTGGTCACCGTGGTTGACTGTACCTTTACCGGCAACCAAGCGGCTGCCCCCGGTTCCACCACCACCGCCAGTTACGGCGGTGCCATCTACATGGAACGCAAATCCGAACTGACGCTGATCGGTTCCGAATTCAAGCAAAACATCGCCCGTACCGAAGGCGGTGCCATCTATGCGGGCGGAGAATCGGTACTCGACATCGACGATTGCTCATTCCTTGAAAACTCCGTATCCAAAACCGGTAAATACGGCGGCGGTATTGCCATTCACAGTGTATACCTAACCGTGAACAACACCACATTTGACACCAATACAGCGCCCTCAAACGGTGCTGCCCTGTACGTGTCGTATTCCAGCAGCCGCGAGGTCAACTCCACCGTCAAGATCACGGAGTCTGCGTTCACAGACAACAGCACGCCCTCTTACGGCGGTGCGATTTATGTCACCCGTCAAGACGTTTCGCTTCCCAAGCGGATTCTGGACGTACGCAACACCTCGTTTGTGAATAACTCGTCCAAGGCAGGGTGCGTTTATCTGTTGCCGAGCGTAACGGCGTATATGGCAGACGTCACCTTCCAAAACAACACATCGTTGGAAGAGGCGGGCGGAGCCATCACCGCAACCGGCAGTACGCTGGAGATGGATACCGCCGCCTTCACCGGCAACACCAGTGCCGGAAGCGGCGGTGCGATTGCGATGACCAAATCCGCCGCCGTTACTCTCAATGCCATTACCGCACAGAACAATACGGCAACCAATACCGGCGGTTTCCTGTACAGTAATGGATCCACTTTGAAAATGTACGACAGTACGATTCAAAACAACACGTCCACCGGCAACGGCGGTGGTTTGGCATTGTATGACGGCGCCGTTGCATCGATCTATAATACGACCGTCCAAAACAATACGGCAGCCGAAGGCAACGGAGGCGGCGTGTTTGCTTACACCGGCGGCACCAAAGTCATTCTGCACACCTGTTCTGTTCTGGGAAACTCCGCAAACTTTGGCGGCGGCATCTATGCCTCCAATGCCAGTGTGATGGATATTTACAAGATCACCGCAACCGATAACACGGCGAAAAAAGGCGGCTTCCTGTACGAAACCACCACCGGTACTACCATTTTACTGGTCGGTGCCGCGGTGGGCAGTAACACCGCAGCCGAGGGTGGCCCCATCATCTGGGGTAACAGCAAAGGTGCCGTCCTGAATCTGAACAAATCGCTGTTTGTAGACAACGATACGACGGGTAGTCTGGATGATGCGTATTGGGCAACCGCCATCGTCAACGCATTGACCGTGAATACAATCGCAACCACAACGCCCGGTTATACAAAATACACCGGCACAAAAGATCCCGGCACCACTCCCACCGTTACCATCAAAGATCCGGTACCGGTGCAAGAGATTTTTGACCTGGCACAAAAGCCCACCAGCGACGCGGATATCGACAGCTACTATGCAAAGTTCCCGCGTCTGGACAACAGTTCCAACTTCATGAGCAAAAATGCGACCACCTTTGAAAACATCAACGGCGGTACCGTCACGGTTGACACGTTTGTGTATCCCACCAACGGCAAGGCGGACAACTGCACGGTCGGCGAAGGGCTGCTCATTTATCAGGCGATGCTTTATAAACAAGCGCATCCGGAAGAAGAAGTCCATATTGACATCTCTTCCTACCGCTTCTCGGTCCAAGCATCTGTTAACATCAACCGCAACAGTCGTTACTTCGGTTATATGCGGCAACTTTCCGGCGTGGAATACGACCAATACGGATTTGTCCGCGTGGCATACCTCTTGGTTTCTGCCGCCAAAATGGGCATTCACGTCAATGTGATCGGTCACATCGACGCTTACCCTATGTCTGAGAACCTCCTTACCTATTTCAATACGCGTATGTCCTATGGATGTGATCCTGCATACGCGGCCGGTGGCGCTGTCGGCGATTATCTGCACTTCTACTCTGTTAAGTGGGACTTGGGTGAAAAAGGCGGCACCGATATGATGCACACCAAACTTTGTGCCGTATCCCATTATCTGGATATGCACGGTGTGGAACATCAAAACGCCATCTGGACATCCAGTTCCAACCTGGACGGCATCAACAAATCCGGTACCAATGCCAACTGGAAATTACAGACCGGTACCATCGTATCCGATCACGCCGATCTGTACCGCGTATCGGTCAACTATCTGCGTTCGATGTTGCCGTATATGGGACAAGAGCAGATTTACGAATGGTAAGATCTTATCAATACCGCAAACACCACCCAAGCCAAACTGATTGCGGCGGGACGCGGCGATGAGATCGATCCAAACGAGCAGATCATTTATCTGGGAAGCGAGACCGATCCGGTGTTTGAACTGTACTTCACGCCTCTTGGCGGCGGTGCAGTTACGTGGGATGAACTGAACAGTCCGTACTGCAAATATCTGCGCAAATTGTACGACTCGGAAGACTATATTCTTTTCTCCTGGAACGCGGCGGAATACAATGGTAAGTTTGCCCTCGGTCAAGACATGGAGAAGATGATCATTGGAGCCTTCCACCAAAACCGCAATCCCCAAAACAAGATCTATGCCAATATGGAATCTTTTGATCCCACTACTTTTGCCGATTTGAAGATCGGCACTGATATCGGTTATGTATCCATCAACAAGTGGGAACGCGGTCAGATCCACAACAAAGATCTCATGTTCTCGTACGTGGAAAACGGTCAACGGTACTACGTCACGTTGCACAATTCCACCAATATGCACAGCGGTTCCATGTGCTATCAATCGAACTTTGCCCTGGTCATCAAAGAAACCACCTGTGCGGAAGACAGTGTTTTCTCCACCTTTGCTCAAAACACCACAACGCAGGATTTTGTGGAACACACGTACGGTGAAGAACAAACGTACACGCCCGCGAACACCTCGGAAGACGGCTATACCTACCGTGAGTGTACCGTGTGCGCACACCAAATGAAGACCGGCGTTGTGCACCAAGATGGTGAATGGGTGGTCGACCGCGAACCCACTGCCGAACAAAACGGCATCCGTCATAAGAACTGCCCGGTTTGCGGCGAACGTACTCATACACAAGAACTCCCGTTTGCCACCGAACAACAAGTATCTGCTGGCAATATGACCGGTAAAACATTTACCGGTGAAGAGGATTCGTTGATCTCCTTGTCGGTCAACGAAGTCCCCCGCACGTGGGAAGCGGTTATTCAGCTTTCCCCTGCTCATAACACGCGCGGAGGCGTTATCGTGGGCAACTATGGGGATGCAGGTGAGCAAATCAACCTGGAAATCCAATTCTGCGGTCTTCCCCGCTTGTTCTATATCAATGCACAAGGGGAACGGGCCGATATCCTATTCAACACGGATGTTCGTTCCAATAAACCCACCCACATGGCGATCACGGTTGATCAACAAACCGCCACTCTGTACGTAAACGGTGTAGCAGTCGAAACCCTTCCCCTCCCGATCGCTTACCCAACTTCTCTTACAAACCTCAAAATCGGCGGTGACAACCGTACTGCGAATCAACCGATCTTCGGCGGACGCATTTACACGGTGAGTTTGTTTAACGACGTCCGAACGGCTGCGGAAATTGAGCGCGACCTCATACTCGTTACCGACGATGCCGATTCGTCTTTGCTGTGCAACATCTTTTTGCATGAAGAAGATTCGTATGCGCCGACCAGCGCACAACCGACCGGCAAAGTATTTGCGGAAACGGAACCCGACCGCATCCCGACCGTCTTTACGGGCGCACCGATGACCTGGGAAGCCACGTTGCAACTCTCCCCGTCCGTTAACGGTTACGGCGGTGCGATCGTCAGTAACATCGGCATCGCAGGGAAAGATCAGATCGGTTGGGAAATTGCCGAAAACGGCAACCCGAAACTGGTATTCATTGCCAACGACGGCACTCGTTCGGAGTGTGTGTTTGAAACCGATATCCGCTCCGATGTGCCGCTGCATGTCGCGATCACGCTAAGTGCACAGACTGCAACCTTGTATATCAATGCGCAGGCGGTAGAAACGCAAACGTTACCCGCACCGATCCCGACTGCTACCACCGGTTTCTGTATCGGCGGCGATCATCAGTCGCAAAACCCCAACGCTTTCCAAGGAATCCTTTACGCCGTCAACTTGTTCCAAGACGTACGTACACAAACGGAAATTGCCTCGGATCTGTTGTTGGTGGCAGAAGACACAGCCGGACTGCAATACTCGGCGTATTATACCGTTGCAAAAGCCGTGACAGTGGGGCAAACCTTCACCGCCGATAATGCCATCCCAATATCTTTGAAACAAGCACCGCGCACTTTGGAAGCCGTGATTCATCTGCCGCAACACCATGTCAGCCGCGGCGGTGTTATTGTCGGTAATTATTCGGGTAAAGGCAGCGGCGCACAACTGAAATTTGAAGTCATGGAATACGGCCATCCCCGTTTGTTTATACGCAATCAAAACAAAGCCGATATTGCGTACTTCTCCCATAGCAATGTGCGCTCCGACTCGGCAGTACATGTTGCTATCACGTTGACCGATTACTCCGCATCGTTGTATATAAACGGCCAACATTCGGAAACGGTTACCTGGACTACCATTCCTGCCCCCGAAGCATGTGACAATTTCCTTGTCGGCGGCGACCATTCAGCAGGTAACGTGCAATATTTCAAAGGTACCATCTATTCAACCGCCTTGTTTTCCGATGTGCGCACAGCGGAGGAAATCCGATCGGATACATTGGCGATACCGTCCGATGCCGATGCCTTACTCTATTCCGCATCCTATCCCGCCGACACAACAACGCAAACGGCTCTGATCGGTCAAACCTTTACCGGTAAAACCGTCAACAAACTGCCGCTGCCTTTGAACGGAACACCGCATACCATTGAGGCAATCATCAAACTGCCCAAAACCTTCACGCAGCGCGGCGGTGTGTTGTTCGGTAATTATACCGGCTCTCAAGACGATCAAATGAACCTTGAAATCTATACCAACGGTACACCTCGACTCTGGTATAAAGTCAATGGCGTGACATACTCGCACATATTCAAGACCAGTATTGGTTCTGATTCGGTAACACAACTCGCGTTGTCGTACAACGATGAAGAAGCTTGCTTGTTTGTAAATGGTGTGTTGCGCGAAACCGTTTCTTTGGCTTGTCCGTTACCGGATGTTCGCACCGGTTTCTGTGTCGGCGGTGACAACCGTGTAGGCAACACACAATTCTTTAAAGGCACAATATACGCCTTAAATGTGTTCAGCAATACCCGTTCGGAAGCACAGCTCTGCCAGGACGGTATCTGCGTGCTGATAAATGACCCGCATTTGCTTTATACCAAAAAATTCACCATGACAAGGAGCAAGCTGCCTGTGGGTGTACAAGACGGAAAAACCTTTAGTGCGCACGCGCCTTTACTGACAGAAACCGTATTGACCGATTCGCCCAAAACCATTGAGGCAATCGTGTCACTACCCACCGAAATTGCCGATCGCGGCGGTATCATCATCGGCAATTACGACGGCAGCTCTCCCAACCAACTGAACCTGGAAATCTGGAAAAACGGCCAGTTACGCTTGTTCTTCACAAACAACGGTGCCCGTATCTCGCATCTGTTCAACACCGATGTGCGTTCCGACATCCCAGTCCATTTGGCAGTCACACTTGATGGTTGTGATGTTACCTTATATGTGAACGGTACCGTAACCGAAACGGTAACATTACCCACCGCACCACCGTATGTTACCGATAATTTCTGTATCGGCTCTGATAACCGCGCAGGAAACCCCCACTATTTTAAAGGTACCATTTACGGCGTGGGACTGTACAACGTGGTAAAAACGGCAGAAG
>JAFSIB010000057.1 GCA_017440005.1 Clostridia bacterium | reverse complement strand
ATTTTGTAACTGCAACCTGACGTAAGATGCGTGCTCTTCATCCAAGCCGAATCCCAGCCGGATTCGGTGGCAAGCAGTTTCATCGCCTTATTGTTGGCATTGGTATCCGTCGCCTTGACAGCAACTTCCATCTTACCGGCTTTGATGGACTCGTAGAACATACGGTCCGATGCTTTTTCGAAATCGCTGCTTGTCACGCGATTGGTGTCTGCCGTCACTTCTTCCAGTACGAAATTATCAAATACGATCGTACCGGTATCGGACCCGCGGTTTACAAGCAGGCTGTATGATTTATCCCACGAAGCGTTTTCGCCGGCAGTAAACTCCATGCAGTACGATACCCAATCGTTTACCGTCTTGCCCGGACGCAGATACACCGATTTAGAGGAATTGTTGATATAGGTGACGTTATTCGCCTTATATACTTGAACCAAAGCGGCGTCACCGTCAACGGTAGCACCCTTCGCCATAAAGGACAAACGATACGTCTTGCCCGATTCAAGCGTGATCGCCGACGCAAAGGTCGTGTAGCACGCACCGCTGGCAGAACCAAGCTCCAATCCCCAAGAGCCATCCACGCCGACGCCATTTTTGACCGTGGCTTTGGTAGAGTTCTTACTCGCCTCATACGCCGCCCACGGCACGTATACAGGCGTTTCTTCACCGAAACCCTCGAAGTCGCCGTTAGGTATCAAATTAACCGATTTTGCCGCAGTCGGTATCACCAGACCTGAAATACCGTAACTAATCAGTATTGCCAATACCAGAACGACGGATACAATGCGTTTTGACATAGCTATTCCTCCCAATTCGCGCTATTGTGGTAAATCTACAGCATGATTATCCCATAACGCACACGGCTTTCCTATATAAAAAACTGCAAAAATATGGACTATACTGTATTTCTGTTTGACTTTTTTCTTGTTTTAGTATATGGTTTATATGAAAGGTGGTGAAGCTATGTCAAAATATCCGTTTATCTCAAATACGGCAACTATGTCTCTCTATCCAAAGAACGTTCTTTTTAAGCCGAACACAACCTACGCTCTATCAATGGATGTGCTGGGAGGGGCGATGGAATTATGGTTTCATCACGATATTGATGAACACACCTTGGAGTATTTCCCGCCTTCCGACGTTTGGACCACGCATCAATTCGTTTTCACAACAAGCGAGTTAATCAATCACCTTATCGATTGGAGCTTTTCTTTCGTTAAATGTGCTTGGCCTTGCCACGCATACGAGGGAACATACAGTGTTACGTATGTGGATAACGTGCAACTGATCAACGTTGCCACCGGTGAAAACCTGCTGCCATACGGTGATTTTGAGCAACCGCTTGAATCTGCCGTATACGATACACAATGGCGTCCCTCGATTTTGCACGGCAACGATTGTATCAACGTATCGATCGTGCCCGATCCGTTATCACCCGAAAATCATTGCTTGCGCTTTCCTGAAGTCATCAACACGCTGTCCTATCCCAAGCCGTTCCCGGTGCAAGCGAGAAATTTCGGGAGATTTTTTGATATTGACCGTAACGTACGCTGTATTGAATTTTACGGACGCGCATATCCTCGGTTTTTGGTAGCGGTGCGTGGCAGCATTACCGTAGAAATCAACGATATAACCTTTGAGGTTCCCGAGGGACACCTTACGCTTTTGCCCGCGAATACTCCCTACCACTATACCTATCATGCCGGGAAGGATACGTTGTATTACTGGCTATCGTTTGACGGTGAATACTCTTGCGAAATGATTGCCGCATTGGGACTGGATAAACCACTCCCCTTAAAGCTTCCTAATCTCGAATCCTTAACGGCAACTATTGACAAGATGTTGATGCACCCCTTTGGGAATTCAACCTACTATTGTGCTGTTAGCGGCTTTTTGCAACTTGTTTTTGCAGAATTGGAGCAGCAGATCACGCCGAAAAAGATCAACCCGAAATACAACGCTTTGATACAAGCGAGCGCCGAACGAATACAGTATAATCCTGAAAAAACTCCAAACAACAAAACTCTGGCCGAAGAATGCGGT
>JAFSIB010000007.1 GCA_017440005.1 Clostridia bacterium | reverse complement strand
TCGCACGATCTGCCGTACGTGCGTCGCCATGCCGATAAAGTGTTGTTGCTGGATAAGACCGTGCAGGCTTTCGGCACACCCGAGGCGGTGTTTGGCTCGGATGCCTTTCATCGCTTGTTTGGGGGTGAATCGGTATGATGGAAGCCCTCGCTGAAATGTTCACGTACGATTTTATGCAACGCGCGCTGTTGGGTGTCCTGCTCATTATGCCGTTATTTTCGCTACTCGGCACGTTGGTGGTCAACAACGGGTTGTCCTTTTTCTCAGATGCGTTGGGTCATTCCGCACTCACGGGCGCGGCAATCGGTCTGCTGTTCGGGCTTGCGGATCCGCAACCCGTGATGCTGTTGTTTGCTATTGGGTTAGCGCTGCTCATGAACGTCATTCGTCATTCGCGTTTGTCCACAGCGGATACCGTGATCGGTGTGTTTGCCTCGTGCGGTGTTGCGTTGGGACTCATCCTGCTTTCCGGCAAAGGCTTTGCAGGGTATCAGCGGTTACTTATCGGTGACATTTTATCCATCACCGATACACAACTGTGGGTGTTATTCGGTGCCTTGTGCGTGGTGATCGTTGTGTGGTTGCTGTGCTTCAACGGTATGTTCGCCACCGCGCTCAGCCCCTCGCTTGCACGCAGTAAAGGATTGCCCACCGTGTGGCTTGACCATCTGTTTGTGGTTGTGTTGGCGGTGGTCGTTATGCTTTCCGTACAATGGGTGGGGCTCTTGCTGGTTAACGCGTTGTTGGTGATCCCCGCCGCCGCGGCGCGCAACGTGGCAAAAGGTATGCGCAGTTACTTGATATTGACGCTGATCTTTGGTTTGTTTTCGGGATTGCTCGGTTTAATGGTATCGTATCTCAATGCAGTCGCCACCGGTCCCACCATCGTACTTATCGGCACCGCCATCTTTTTTGGAACGTATGGTATCGCGCGGCGTGACCGCACATAAAGAAACGCCCCACCGTTCGGTGGGGCGTTTTGTATTTATTCTTCTGCGATGGTTTCGTGTTTGATGATGTGGATCAGTTCGATGCGGCGCTCATCCATCTTGAGCACGGTAAATTCCACGTTCTCAAACGTAACGGAGGCATGTTCTTCTTCGGTGGGGATGCGCCCCAGTTGGTCGATCATGAATCCGGCAACGGTATCGTAATCCCCTTCGGGGAAGGCGGTGCCGAGCAGTTCGCCGACTTCGTCGATCGCCATTGCACCGTCCACTTCAAACGTGTTATCGCCGGTCTGCTTGACTTCCTCTTCTTCATGGTCGTATTCATCCTGAATACTGCCCACGATGGATTCCAACAGATCTTCCATTGATACGATACCGGCAAGTCCGCCGTATTCGTCTACCGCCATGACCAGTTGCATGTGTTTTTCGGTCATTTCCGCAAACAGGTCGCCGCACCGCTTGGAACTCGGCACAAAATGCGCTTTGTGCATCAGCGAACGCAACGACAGATCCGCCGGCAACGGTTTGCCGACATACGGGAGCAGGTCTTTTACGTGCAGAACACCGATAACGTGATCGAGATCGTTCTCGTACACCGGCACGCGGGAAAACCCTTTTTCAATGCTGATATCCAACGCCGCTTGCAACGGATCTTCCACATCCACCGCTTCCACATCGGTGCGGGGTGTCATGATATCTTCAGCAGTCATTTCACTGAATTCAAAGATGTTGTTGATCATATCCTTTTGGGATTCTTCGATAACACCTTTTTCTTCACCGACATCCACAAGTTCGCGGATATCCTCTTCGGTGACGTTGCGGCGGCGCGATAACAAACGCGCCATAGCTTTCAGAAACTTCGACGGCGAGTTGGATAAATTACCGTCAGACGCAGGGTCGGACATGGTTTAAAATTTCCCCTTTCAACTGTATCAGTACACGCACACTATACCGCATCCTATTGCATTTGTCAAATTTTCCGCAACAAAAAGCGGGAAAACAGCAAAAATCCTGTTATTTTTTTGACAAAAAATCCAACCCTTTCCCTTTACACTGGCGAAAAATTGTGATATGATAAGCAAAGGTATGTAAGAAAACCTTATATATTATCCTAAAAGGGAGGAAATATTCATGGCAAGAAAATTCAAAACCATGGACGGTAACAACGCGGCCGCACACGTATCGTATGCGTTCACCGAAGTTGCGGGTATTTACCCGATTACCCCGTCCAGCCCGATGGCCGACTATGTTGACCAGTGGGCAGCCGCCGGTCTGAAAAATATTTTCGGTACGACGGTCAAGGTGTCGGAAATGCAATCGGAGGCCGGTGCTGCCGGTACCGTACACGGCTCGCTTAACGCGGGTGCATTGACCACCACCTACACGGCTTCTCAGGGTCT
>JAFSIB010000056.1 GCA_017440005.1 Clostridia bacterium | reverse complement strand
TGCGTTTACAAGTGGAGGCATCCATGGCTTTTTGATACGCTTCGCGTACCTCGTCTTTGCTGCGGCAGACCGAAATGCCCTTGGAAGAGCATCCGTCTACCGGTTTTAAAATGATGGGATAGTCAATGCGTTCGAGTTCCTCGTCGGTAGTATCTGCGGTGATGTCATACTGGCGGGGGGTGTCCACACCGTACTCGCGGCAATACTCTTTGAACTCGTCTTTGTTGGCGCAACGGTTCCAGATCTCCGTGTTCGTATAACACGGCAAGCCTTCACGTTCGCACAAGATCAGCAGATTGCGGATGTTGAACTCACTGGGACCGCAGAACACACCGTCCACGTGCTTTTCGCGGATGAGGGCGGAAAGCCCCTCGAAATCCGTGGTGCTGACAAACGCGGCTTCGTCCGCCGCGTCTTTGGCAACACCGGTTTTCTGATCGTCCGTAACGATGGTATACACGCCCATCTGTTTGGCGTTTTTGACAATATCCAGTGAGGCGGACGTGCCGCCCAGTACCAGTAACCGTTTTCCTTGAACGCTCATGAGTGTTTCCCCTTTACGCAATCGTAATGTTGACGGTTTGTAACGCGGTTTCGCAAACACGCACGGCATCCGCCGCGGTTTGCCCTTGTGCAATCACAAATCCCACGCGGTCGGTGGAACTGCCGATCTCACCGACCGTGTCCCCCACCGTTTTGGTGAACTGAATCTCTTGGACCCCGTCCATGGCTTTTGCCTCTTCGGTACCCTCGATGGCGGTAATCGTGCCGCACGGGACGTTACAATACCGAATGGCGGCACCCTTGTTCCATTTCGGTTCCAGATCGGGCGTTTGACCGCACGCGATCTCAATGGTGGCGCGGATCATATCGACGCCCGTGGACAACGGGACCAAGTGGGTGGTGATGCAGTCGCCGCCCATGCGCGCGCCGATCTCCACCATTTTGGGGCCGTCTTTGGTGAGCATGATCTCCGCGTGGGCGGGACCGTTCTGAATCCCCACCGCCAAAGCGGCTCTTCCCGCTAAATCGCGGATCTTTACAAGATCTTCTGCCGAAAGACGGCTCGGTTGACTGTGCCCCATCTCCACAAAGTGCGGGGCACCGGTGGTGAGTTTATCGGTGACCTGCAGGATATGCGGTACACCGTTTAACACGATGATCTCCACGCTGACTTCGGGACCCACCATGTATTCTTCCACAATGACGCCCGCGCCGCGGGATTCGTTGCGGGTGTAATCATACTGTGCGGTGAGTTCCTCACGGGTGTGGCACAGTACCACACCGCGCGAGCCGGAGTTGTCCAGCGGTTTTAGAATGCACGGATACGTGATGGCATCCAGTGCTTGTGTGAACTGTTCCTTGGTGGCGGCGATGTGATACCACGGGTGTGCCACCCCTGCCGCTTCAAAGGCTTTGATCATTTCGCCCTTATCGGTGGCTTTGATGGCGCAGTCCATCGAAATGCCGGGAAGTCCGCACACCTGGGCCGCTTTCGCGATGGAGCGCATCGGCATATCGGTGGCAAGGGTCATGATGCCGTCGGGCGCGAACCGCTTGGCGGTTTCGGCCACACCGTCGATATCAATGGTGCTCACCTCAAAAAACTCATCGGCAAGCGGAATACCCACAGCATGGGGGTTATAATCGATCACGCCGACGTAATATCCCAGTTCTTTGGCTTTTTTGATGGCCGGTACTTGCAGGATGGAAGCGCCGATCACGAGTAATTTTCTCATTCGCCGACCTTCACTTCCTCGGCAACGGCAGGTTCTGCGTTGGTGTTGATGTTTTTGCTTGCCAGTACGCTGTACACCGTGCGGAACACGATCTTCACGTCCATCCAAAATGTCAGGTTATCCACGTACTCACAATCGTATTTGAACTTTTCTTCGCTCGTGATGGAGTTGCGGAAATACGCCTGCGCGTATCCCGTGACGCCCGGGCGCACCGTCAACCGTTTTTTGCGCATCTCGTCCAGTTCTTCGTACGGGACGGTGGCAAGGGTCGGGCGCGGGCCGATCAGACTCATATCCCCTTTGAGGATGTTGAGAAACTGCGGGAACTCATCCAGCGACAGTTTGCGCATGATCTTGCCGATCTTGGTGACACGGGGATCGTTATCGCTGGAAAGCAGCGAACCGTCCGCCCCTTTGAGCACCGGCGAATTGACGTACATCGACCGCAGTTTGTACATGGTGAAGTTGTTGCCGTTCCGACCGCGGCGGACAGCGTTATAAAACACGGGGCCTTTGTCCGTGAGATAGATCACGGGGGCCAACAGTAAAATCTCCACCAACACAAACGGCAGGGCGATCAGACTGACCGCAATATCAATGACCCGTTTGAAAAAACGTTTATACAAGTTTCTCAACTCACTTTATGTAACTTTTTACGATCTCGCAGTAGTTTTCGAGGATATACTCAATATCCTCATCCGAAAGGCGGGTGTGCAGCGGCAACGTGATCTCGTTTGCGTACATCGCATACGCATGGGGGTAATCCGCGATGTCAAATCCCAAATTCTTGTACGCGGTGTGCATCGGCAACGGTTTATAATGCACGTTGGTGGCGATGCCGCGCTCCGCCATCTGGATGATGATCTCGTTGCGCTGCTTTGCGGTAATGCCGGGGATGCGCGTTAAGTACAAATGACCGGACGAGGTATATTCGTCCGTATAATGCTTGAGTGTTTTCACGCCCAAGGGATGAAGCGCCGCATCGTACCGCTCGATGATCTCACGGCGGCGGGCGAGCATAGCGGGATACCGTTCAAACTGGCCAAGCCCGATGGCGCCCATGATGTCCGTCATATTGCATTTAAAGTACGGGCCCACAATATCGTATTCCCACGCGCCCAGTTGTGTTTTGGCAAGCGCATCTTTGCTTTGCCCGTGCAGGCTTAACAGTTGGAATTGCTTGTAAATGATTTCATCGTCCACGCCGTCAATGGTGCGCCATGCACACGCGCCGCCCTCGGCGGTGGTAAAATTTTTCACCGCGTGGAAACTGAAGTTGGTAAAGTCCGCGATCGCGCCCACCTGTTTTCCGTGCCACGCGGCACCCAGTGCATGGGCGGCGTCCGTGACCACCGCCACGCGACCGATGGCTTTTTGCAGGTCGGTATTCGGTTTAAAGAGCGCTTTTTTGCGTTCCACGATCTCGAAAATGCGGTCGTAATCGCACGGGATACCCGCGATATCCACGGGGATGATGGCTTTGGTTTTTTCCGTGACGGCGGCGTCCAACGCGTCATAATCCATCTCGAGTGACTCTTGTTGGCAATCTATGAGCACCACGTTGGCGCCCACGTGATCGATAACCGAAGCGGAAGCGGTGTACGTGTACGCGCAGGTGATGACCTCATCCCCCGCGCCGATACCGAGCACACGGAGCGTCATTTCCGCGCACGCGGTCTGCGAATTCAGGCACACGCATTTGGAAACACCGATCTGCTCAGCCAGCAAGGCTTCCAGTTTTTTGACTTTCGGTCCGGTGGTGATCCAACCCGAACGCAGGGTATCCACCACTTCTTCTATCTCCCGCTCGGAAATATCCGGGGGCGAAAACGGAATGTTCCGTTTGTTTTCCACGACCTCATCCCTCTCTGTTGCTTGGGGGCGCAACCCACGCAAGTATACAGTATGATTGTACCATTCAAGGGTGGGGGTGTCAAGTAAATATATATAATATATAAATTAAATACATGGAAACGGTACAGTATCGGTAGAGCCTCTCTCCGAGAGAGAGGACCATAACGGGACGTCGTGGCGCCGTCCCCTACGGAGTTGGTTTTCGATTATAGGGCAATCATCACGTCGCAGAGGAAAATCGACGTAAAAAAACGGGGATGCAAACTGCATCCCCGTTTTTGGGTGAAATCTTATTGCGCGGTCATACGAGTGAGCACGGTATTGGCGCTGTCGGTGATGGAATCGGTATACAGCGTGACGGTTTCCGCCGCGTTATCCACCGCCGTGAGCGTCATGTACGCACAGCACTCATACGAAGCGGTGATGGGTGTTTTCTCGCTGTCCATGATCACCACGGTGAAATCCAGGTACGCATCGGTATAATCCGTGACGCGCACCAAGCTGTTGCCGCGTTTATAACACACACCGCTGAGCGTATCGTTTGCGAGCGTCAACGCAGAACCGTCGGTCGCCTCGGGCCGCGCGATCGCGCCGAGTTCCTGCACGTAATACTGCGTGCCGCCGTACGTGACGGTGAGTTCATCCGCATTCCAATCCAAGCCGCTGATATACAAACGGTTGAGGAATCGCAGTCCGTCTACATTGCCGTCTGTATCGACGTGCAACGCACTGCCGAGCGTTCCCCATTGGAATCCGTCGGTGGCAGCCGACACGAACGTGGCATCGATACTAATGCAATCTTCCGGCATGGTAAACGCAAACACGTAACCCGTGCCGCCGTTTTTCGTATCGGTCATGGGGGTGGGATTGTTGAGGATGGGATGTACAGCGCCGCTGCGATCGGTGTAGCGGACGGATGACGGATCCACCAGATATCCCGTGCTCGGTTTGAGCGTAACGGTGACGGTATCCCCTGCTTTGACAGTGGGCAGAAGCTTGCCGTTCCAACCGCCGCCCGCAACGGTGATGGAGCCGCCGCGGTTGGCGGTGTTATCCACCGCTTTGACCATGGCACCGGTTTTCATTTCAATGAACTCGATATCGTCCAGATACACATCTGCATCCCCCGTACCGAGTTGGATAGTAGACGACCAGTTGCCGTTGTTGGTTATGGTATCACCGGTGGCGAAATAGAACGAACGGGTCTCCCACGCATCGGTTGCCGCATACGTGCCGTCGGGGTTACCGACGTTGCAAATCGTAGAAGCCCAACCGTCACCGCCGGCCACGTGGAACACCACTTTACCGCCCTTTTGACGGAACTTGACCTGGTACACGGTGTTCTTTTTGAGGTATTCCAGCCCCCACAACGAGGTGGCCGTGGATCGTCCCACTCCGGCCTTCAACTTGAGCACGCTGTTGTCGCCGTCTTGCACAACGGTACCAAAGCCACTGCGAAGGAGCTTGTCATAATAGGCAATGGTGGGCGATTCCATTTCAAAATCGCCGCCCACGATCATGGTGTAATCGTCGGGCACCATTTCCAGTTTGATATCATCCACCAAAATGTTGTTGGTACCGCTACCGTACCGTTGCAGCATGAGTGAATACGCGCTGTCAGCCGACGGTGCCGCACCTGTTTCAATGAGCATGGTGTTGGTGATCCAGTCCGACGTGGTGTTACTGCAAACGAGCGATGCACGTTTTGTGGTGTTTTGCTGATAAATGTCGGTGGAACAGGTCAAGTATGCATAAATACGGCCGTTGTCGCCCTGCGTTGCCTTGGAACGATACGACAGCAAATACCGCGCATTCGGCTTGAGGAAGATATCTTTTTCGGTGAAATATACGGTGAATTCGTTCGCCGTGGGCACCGACATGACCTTATTGGTCGGATCATTGGGATCGGTGATCTCGTACGCATCGGTACGGCCCGATGCATTGGTATCCACATCCACATTGAACACGGTTTCGGGGTACACCCATTCCACCGGGGCGGTGGCTTTGAGTCCCTCGGCGCTTTCCACCGTGATCGTGGGGGTGCAATTGGCAAGCGACCATTTGGTGTTCATGCCGCCGTTACTGCCAAGATCGGCAATCGTTGCCGAACTGCCGTTTAAGGTAATGAGGGCAACATCGTCGCCCTCAAACAAGCCGGTGGATTCCACGTATTTTTTGGTGGTGTTGCCCGTGATGCTCCACGTTAAGGTGCTGGGCAGGGCATTCGGCGGGGAAACCACCAACTGATCGCCCAGATCCTGCACACCCGTTTTGGCGTTTACCTTGATGGTATCGCCCTTGAAACTGAAGGATTCCGCGAGCGGACGTTCACGGATGACGATATCGTCAATGTACGCCTCACTCTCCGCATACGTGCCCTTGCCGTAATACAGGTTGCTGGAGATGTTCATCCATTCTTTGCCGTCGTTAATCTCGGTGGGATCCAGATACCACGTGTAGGTCAGCCATTCGTTCGCGGCAGTACCCTTGGTGGCATCGTTTGTGGAGCACGCATAGGTGGTGCCCCAGCCCTGACGCAGGATAACGTTGGCACCCGTGCGGCGGAACGTGATTTCAATCATACGGTCCGCAGGCAGGGTGTACCCGCTCCATGCATCGTTCAGCACGAAGATGTTGCTGGTGTTGTTGTTAATACGCAACACCGTGTTGGTGGGATCCGTGGGATCAACGGTGTTGTAACCGTTGCCGCTGACGTACGGACCGTCGCCGCCGTCGCCGTCAAAGGCGAAGAAATGCGGTTCCGTGTTGAGGGAACTGCCGGCGAACAGGTTGAAACTGCCGTCGGTGGGTGCTTCCAAGATCTGCGCATTGGCAAACATCATGGTATTGGTGGTAGCACCGTTGTGGTGGAACGTGATGTCCAGCGACTCCGCATCGGCAGAGGGTGTGAAGAACAACTGATACGTGCGCCAGTTGTCGGTCTTTTTGAGGTTCAGCGTGTTGCCGAGCAAAGTCACCTTACCGTCTGCACCGCGGGAAACGATGCGCAACACGTAACGCGTACCCGCTTTGAAAGCCGCTTTGGCGGTCTTGTGCACATCGGCAGAGGATGCCGCCATGGTAAAGCCGTCAATCTGTCCCTCAATGAGGTTTTGGTTGCGGTTTTCTTCCATCGGCATGCCCATCGGCAACAACTGCCGTTCCGAAGCACCGCAGGGGCAGAAACGCTCCCAAATGTCGGTGTCGTGTTCTGCCTCTTCCTTGACAGTATCGTCAACGGACACGTCGGGATCGGCAGCGGGCAGTACAATACTGTCACCGTTTTTCGGCAAATAGTTGGTCAGGTCACACTTGGCAAGGCGGATGTGCTCACGGATCACCGTGTAGGACAGGTACAGCGTATCGCCGTACACCATCGTGTACGGATAGAAGCAGGAACCGCCCGAAATCGTGCCCATATCCGCCACCGCAACCACTTTAGAGTTAGCAAGGTTCTCCTGGTCGATTTTAAGCAGCCCGATACCGTTGCGGTTAACGGGCGCGTGCACGAGATACAACTCACCGCCGTAGTGGAAGAAGTCGGAACGGGACTGGCAATCGTTGACCAAAACAGGAGTCGCCCACGTTTTGGCTTCCAGATCGTAATACGTTAAGAATCCGTAAGGATCTTTGGTGCCGTTGGTGCCGTCAAACTGACGTACAAAGTAATACACCTTATCGCCGATCACATAGGTGGCGTTTTCGTATTCACTACGGTTATCGAAATCGGGCATTGCCACGAATTCCCACGTGATGAGATCTTTACTCTTGATGATGCAGTTGAACTGCCAGCAATACATGCCGGTGTAATACCAGATCTCGCCGTTTTCTTCACGGGCGGAGAGTTTTTGCATGATGCCGATATCCGAGCTCATGTATTTGGTGGAATAGCCGTTATTGATAAGCGCGGAACGGATGCCCGAAATGGACATATCGTTCACAATATCGCCGCATTTGAAGCGGTTGACACCGATATCGCCGAGTGTTTTGGTGGCGATGTCAAACACCGCATAGAACCGATAATACTGGGTGGTGGCGGCGGTCCACATCACGTAGATCTTGCCGTCGTTTTTGTTCATCAGAATGGTGTCATACACCTTGGTGATGGACCGTCCTTCCAGCGTGTCCCCCGTCTTTTGCACCGTCATGACCGTCATATCACTGGGATCGGACAACGGGCAGTACGCAAACCGCGCTTCCAGATTGGCGGCATCCTCACCCGCAGTGGCGGTGTTGGCATAATACGTCATGTACACAACATCGTCCACAATGGTGAAGGACGATACATGCACCATCTTATCGCCGTCTTTCTCAAAGTCGGCAATAATGTTGGCTTTCCGTTCCGCCGCCAGTTCGTCGCCCAATTCCGCCGCCAACGTGTCTTCGGTGGGGTTAATGGTGCCGGCGGACTCGGTGATCTCCACAGCACCCGTGAACGGGGTGCTGGTAAACGGCACGTCATCGGTAAAGATGGACGTACCCGCCGAAGCGGTGGTGCCCGTCTGTTTCCATGCTGTCCAGCTGTGCGCGTTTTGGTGGATGATGTTATCCTCTTCGCAGTCACAGTTGAGCCAGTGGTTGGTTTCATCGTAAGAGAACAGTTTGAAGTTGGCGCGGTGCAGATCCACTTCCACGTACATCTCACCCAAGGTGATGCGTTCCGTGTATCCGCAGAACACGCAGAGGCGTTCCTGTTCGGTCGCATTTGCCACTTCCCAGGCACTCCACGCGTGGGGCGCTTCTTCGGCTTTGCCGCCGCATTCGCACACGTACCAGTGGGTGACAGCATCGCTGCTGAACACATCGGTGGCGGCTTTGTGGCGGTGTTGCGCTTTGTCCACCGTCACGGTGACGGGATCACCGTAAAACTGTTCCTGAATGGTGGAATAATCCTGCACGGTCATGGTCTGACCGTCCGCAGAGAAGTACAGCATGGTGACCATGCCGGACGGTTTGATCTGGGCATCAATGGTCTGCGGGTTGGACACAAGATTGGTGACCACCTGACCGTATTTGCCCACTTCTTGTTTTACCTTGAAGTTATCGGCACTCACGTGACCCGACATCGCCAAAATGATGTTATCGTGCGTGGTGATGAGGTCGTTCCAGATGGTGGTGCCGTACGTGGTTTCGTAACCGCCTTTTAAGTGCGGGCTGCCGGCGGAGTTTTCGTCCATGATGTTGGCGTCACCGTCCAGGTACGCGTGGGTGGTGAGGATGACGTTGCGGTCATAGTACTGATCGCACAACTCCCCTGCCCATGCGAGCACTTCGGGGCGCGGACCGAATTCCAAGGCGAGCATCATATACTTGATGCCGTTGATCTCAAACAGTTGATACGTGTTATCAATGAGGCCTTCCTCGAACACGCCGTACGTGCCGGGGGCATAACCCGCAAACACTTCCGCCACGGGGAACGCAGCGTTCATGTTGGCGGTGGAACCGTTGCCGTTATCGTGGTTACCTTCCGTGAGGGAGAACGGGATAACACCTTGCAGTTTCATGATCTGTGCACGGGCAAGATCCCACTGTGCCACCGCGTTGGTCTCGGTGATATCACCAAGGCCCGCCACAAAACCGATCTTTTTGGAGTCTTTATTGGCTAAGATCCAATCGTAGATCTTGGCAAGGTCATCGGGATATTTGTCCGTAATGACCTGCGTATCGCCCACAACGGCGATGGAATAGGCAAAATCGGTGATGGTGTTCTCGTCGGTCACATCGATCCAGTCGTTTGTCAGACTCCACGCTTTGGTGGTGATCGGCACCACGCAGACAAAGCCCATCGACAGGCAGAAAACAAGCAACAACGACAGCACGCGCACGCCGCGGCGGCGATAGCGCAACACGAGGGCAACAGCAAGTAAAACTGCCACCGCGATCGCGCTCACAATGCCGAGCAAAATACGGCTGCCCGTAACCGAAACGGTGCCGGAAAACTCGTTGACGGTAACACCGTCTGCCGCGGATTGATCCGTGGCACTGCCGCCGCCGTTTGCGCCGGGGCGGTCGTCGGGGTCGGTGACCGGTACCAACGCCACGGATTCGTTATACAGTTGTTCAAACGTGATACCGCACGCATCCAGCGCGATCTCATTGACCACCGCTTTGGTGGAAGCGCTCATTGCCGTCCATTCGTCTTTGGCGGTGGCGATCCACAAGCAGGTGCTGAACGTGGCTTCGGTGATGGGGAGATTCGCGCTGTTATACGCGTAATGATGCACAAATTCCGCCGCCAGTTCCGCTTGTTTTGTCTTAGCAACAGCAAGCAGATCGGGATAGTTTCTGCCGGCGGGCAGCAACTCTGCCACACGTGCCCGTTGGGCATCGGTCAGGGCATTCCAATCCGCTTCAGCGCCGATGAGCGCGTCGTAATTTTTGTTTGTCACCGCATAGGCGCCAACGCCGCTTTTATCCATAAATGCCACAATGGCTTTGTCTTCTTCCGTGACGTTGACGGTGCAGGATGCGCTCAGACACGGGTTGGACACGGTGATGACCGCCGTGGTGCCCGCTTTGCCGACAGCGCGGATATTCCCTTGCTGATCCACGGTGACCACGTCCGGATCACTCGTTGCAAAGGTGAGGGCGCCGCCCTGCACCTCTACGTTGTTCGGGGTGAGGGTATACGAAAGTTTCGCCGTACGGCCGGGGGTAAGCGACAGTTCCGTTTCACTCATCGCGATGCTTTCCACGCAGGGCATCTCCACAAGCGATACGTTGTCAATATACCCGTCGGGGGTACTGCCGAATAATAAACTGTACTGTGCGGCGTCGCCGGAGGTCTCGACGCCGTTCAAACCGAAGGTGGAGAACACGTACTCATAGTGCGTCCACTCGGTATCGTTCGCGGTGGCTTGCCAGCCTTTGGCGGCAATGTCAATGATCTTTTCAATATTGTAACTGATCGACGCACCGTAGTGGTCAAAGCTCAACTTGAACGTGCGGCCCTTGGTGTACCGCACAAAGTTATAGTAACCCTGACCCTCTTTGGTGAACTTAAGCACCTTACCGTGCGTGCCGCCCTCAACGGGATCGTCCACGTACTGCATGCCGGTGCTCGAACCCATGGCGTTCCAGAAACCGATGGATTCCTCTTCCATGTCACCGCCGACAATGCGGTCCATATTCTTGTCCACTTTCTCGATCACGATATCGTCCACGTACGAATCGCCCACCGTGGAACCGCTGGTACGGCCGAAATACAGATTCTTCACACTGGGCGCATTACCCGTGGTGAAGTACGCAATGCGCAAGCACCATTGTCCGTCCAGCACCTTGGAACCGGTGGAGATCGACAAGCCGCTCACGTCGGTACGCGTACCCAAAAACGCGCACAGAGGTTGTCCCTTGGCGCGGTAGGTTAAACGATAAGTAGCGTTGGGTTCCAGATCCCAGTCTTCGGCAGTCGTGTAATTGACACGCGCCCAACCCTGGAAATCAAAGTGGATACCCCGGCTATCCTTATAGCCGACTCCTTCCTTGATATAGGCAGAAGCGCCCTCCCACCCGCTGACGGCACCGTCTTCCAGGTCACCGTTTTGGACGATGGGCGAAGCTGCTGCGGCGGATGCCGCAAGCGTGATACCGGAAAGCACGCACACAAAAAGCAATGCCACGGCAAGTACGCAGGCGATCAGCCGTTTCGTACAGTTTGTCATATCGCAATTCCTCCTTTGGTATGACACAGTAATAGATAGTATAATATTACACGAAAACCCATGCTTTTGGCAAGTGTTTTTGACAAAAATGACAAGATGTACCTGTAATTTTGAACAGATTCTCCATGTTTACGTCGATTTGTCTATACGACGTCATGATTGTTAGGGGTGGCAATACGCCACCCCGTATCTTCCACCCCCCACCTCGCCTTCACAGCAAGATGTGATGGTGCATCGTAGGGGACGGCACCCCGATATCTTGTTCCATTATAGGTTAAAACTCGCCGTATCACAAGTCGAATACCGCTTGATTCAGGACAAAACATGCTGTTTTATACCAAAAAGGGGGCGGCAACCTGCCGCCCCCCTTGTTCTTACAGCTTTCCCCGCTCGGTGGGATTATTGACGATGCCGAAGCCGACCAGTACCGGCAACAGAACGTTTAACAACCCGTCCACCGTATGGGAAATGTCAATGCCAACAAATTCTTTCACGCAGAACACCACCAGTGCCGCTACCGATAACCACAACGCCCACGACCGAAACCGTTTTGCAAACTCTGCCACTGCCATTCCTCCTTATTTTACATCATCACGCCGATGAGAACACCCACGGCGGCGGTGATCGCCGCCGTCACCACGGTTTTCCACCGTTCGGCGGGCACGGCGAGCAAACTTTTGACGTCGGATTTCATCTCCCGCATATCGCTTTCCATATCCGCCTGCTTTTGCGCGATGGTGGCAACGCTTTTTACAAGCGTTGTCAATTCGCTTTGCCGTTTCTCCACTTTATCCAGACGGTGCGAATTGGATTTCGAGCGATCCTCTGTGTGCGATAACCGCCGTTCCCATTCCAGTTCGTCCATGCCGCCGCCCCCTATGCTTTCACAAACGTGATCTGCACGCGGTCAATGGGTTTGCCGACCGTGCCCGCAACCGTGCCGTTTGCACACCATGCCTGCCAGTCTTCCCCGACCGCCGATACGCGGTACTGCACCGTATATCCGAAAGCGTCCTGCACGTCGATGCGCAACGCGTCAATGGACTTGCCCTTGTTGCCCGCGTATCCGTTACGGCTGTCCGCCGTGTTGTACCCCGTGATGGCATTGAGCCAGCGGTTATCCGCAAGCTGATGGGCACGGTAGATCACCGTCCCCGCCGATACCGCCACCGCGAGCGCGCTGAGCGGTTTACCTTTGACACCCGCATACCCGTCGGTACCCGCATCGTGGCAGTTTAGGATCTCCGCCCACCATTTGCCCGCATAAGCGCGGTAGGTCACGTGCGGGGCATCCCCGTCCGGTAACGCCGCTTCCAGATACGGGGTGGGATCGATGCGCGCGTTGTGATGCCGCACTTCAAAGTGCAGGTGCATCCCGAAACTGCGCCCCGTGTTGCCCATGGTACCGATCACCTGCGCCGCTTCCACCCGCTCGCCCTTTGCGACCGTGACGGTTGCCAGATGCGCATACAACGTGGCATACCCGTTGCCGTGATCGATCTTGACAAAGTTGCCGTAACTGTTGTTGCCCACGGCGTTTTTGTCGTTTTTCCGTCCCGTCTGCACCATCGTGACCGTGCCGGCGCTGTGCGCCGTAACGGGTTCACCCGTCAGGTGCGAACGCCCGATATCCACCGCGCGGTGCGCGCCCGAAAAGGGATTGGTGATACGGGTCTTGCCTTTTTGTAAGATCCTACTTGCCATTCTCGTCCACCTCCCGAACATCGAAAATACGCTGATAGTCTTCCACGGTGATCTCATGGAAATCGGCGGGGTCTATCCCCTGCCCCACATAGATCTCCGTGCCGTAGATCTCACCGTTTGTGAGAATGTGTCCCTCTGTGGCGATGATCTTCTCTTGCATTAGTACCCCTCCTTACACAAGCGCGAATGTCCAGTTCGGTTTTGTGGCAATGAGCGCCGCCCATTCGTCATCCGTGAACGCCGCTTCCTTGGCGGCTTTGTTGAACGTCGCCGCACATCCCGTGGCAGTAGCGGACAACGCATTCATCACGCTGCGGATGCTGTCAGCCGTGAGCGGACACCACTGCGTGTTGATGCTGTTTCCGATCACACCGCTGATCGTGATGTTGGCAAGGTGGGCGGCACCGGCGAAGGTATCCTTCAACACATTGGTTTCCGTTACTATCAACTCGTAAACGGTGTGGATATCCGAACCCGAAAATATGCTCGCACCATTACTGCCGCATCCGGTAATGTCGATCGGCACTTTCGTGTCGGTGATATGGGATCGGTAAAACATTTGGTTGGCACTCCAACCGCAATGGAGCGTACCGTTGGGATCGAAGATATCGTCGTTCCAGCCATAGTAGGCAAAAGCCTGCGCGGCAGCGCTCTTCTTAATATTGGCACGTATCGTATTCCAAAAGCGGTCGTGTTCGTCGCGCTTGCCTTCCACCTTACCGGCTACCATGCCTTCGTTAAAACCATCTTCCCGCCCTTCGGAAAAACCGGTATTGTACTGATTCATGCAAGCGGTGGAGATACCGATCGGCATCGTTTCGGGCAACCACTTGCTGTTATCGTTGCCCCGCTGCAACCGAATCTCATCCGCAATCGCTTGGTAATGGGTGTCATCCGTTCTTACAATTGCCATCAGTATTCCACCTCGTCCCCGTTCGGCAGTAAGGAAAGCACGATCTGTGCGATCTCCGTTTTATCCGCTTCGGTGAGCACGTAATCGTCACCCTTTTCGCCTTTTTCGCTGAAAATGTGCAGCGGCAGATTCGTATACGGTGTGACCCCGTCCCCGATCTTAAAGGCATACGCCGCACCGTTTTCGTTGTACACCAGAATCGGTTCTTTGTATTTAAAGGTAGGGTTTACCGCTTCCAGCGCTGCCGCCGTATCCCCACGCAACTGATAACGCGCTGTCGCTTTAACCGTGTGTTTTGCCATATGCTCCCCCTCACTTCCATCTGCCTTTGGCTTCCAGGCTCAACTGCACGGCGGTTTCCTGTTCCACCTGCACCACCGTAACGGCGAACAGTTCGCCCACTGTGTCTGCGGTCGTACCGCGGTTTGTCACAAAGAAATTGCCGTTTTCATCGCTGACCGATACCCATACCGCGGGAACTTCCGTAAACAAGGACGCGGGAAACGAAACGCCTTCCAATCTGCCGTAATAGTGCGTATCGCCCCACGACTGCGTCGTCGCGACGCTTGTGTTCAGCACGCCGAAACACTCCGCCAGACCGCTTTCCCATTTGCGGTACGTCCAGATTCCGCTCGTGCCCTGTTCCACCACGTGATCCGCCGTTAACAATTCGATCTCGCCGCTCGCGTCACCGCCGTCGATGACCAGTTCCAGTTCATCGATCACCGATACGTCGCCCGTATCGCCTTTGTCGCCCTTATCGCCTTTCAACTCCCCGCTTGCCAGTTTGTCCTCCAGCCGTTTGACAAACGACTGCGCCGCATCCAACGTATCCTGCCACACGGGGCGCGCATCGTCGCCCAGCGGTTCGCCGCTTTCGCGGTCCTCGAACCACACAAACGCGGGCGCCGAGTGAAACCGTACAAGTTCTTCGCCGTTTTCATCGGTATCCACGCCCACCAAACGCAGGGAAGCGAGTCCCGGTGCCGTCCACGCAACGGGGATCGCGTACGTGACCGTGCCGTTCTCGGCCGAAAGCAGATCGGTGGTATCGTACCCACCGCCGCCGTCCGTGATCTCAATGCGGTAACGGTACCCGTCATACGGCACCGCAAACCGCAACACCGCCGCGCGGTGATCGCCCGTCACGCCTGCCGTTTGCGGTTCGGCGGGCGTGATACCGTCCCGACTGACGGTAAAATCAATGGTATAAATACTCATGTTACCCTCCTATCGCCGCGCGGTTAAGCGTGACGGTCTTTTCCGCGATCTTGCCCGCCAACGTCCGGCGCGCCGCGGCGGCGTTTTTCTCTTTCTTGGCGGTGGCTTGTTCGCGCGCTGTCAGCAACCGTTCGGACAACGCGCTGAGCGCGCGTGCGCGTTTGTCGCTCGCCTGCCGCTCTGCAACGGTGCGGCGTACCGTCACCGCTTCGCCCATGGCATCCGCCGTACCCGAACGCGAAAGGCCCAGTTTGGCGAGTGTCTGTGCCACCGCGTACCGATCGATCATCGCCTGCACCGCCGCTTTTTCATACTGCGCACGTTCTTCGGTCAAGGCTTCACGACGGTCGGCTTCCGCCGCACGCTCGGTCTGTTTCACCGTTTCGTCCGTTTCGCGGTCGTGTGCCGCGATCGCCGCTTCGGTGGCGGCTGTCTGTTTTTCAATATATGCACGGAGCAACGCCTCCGCCTGTTCTTTTGTGATCGCCATGTTATCTCCTTTCCGTTACGTGCAACGTGATACTGCCGACCTGCAGCGCTTCGCCCGAAAAACGAATCGCCGTGCGGCGGCACCGTGTCAGATGCGGGGTCAGACGCAACCCGTCACACGGGATATGCGGCAACTCCGCCGCCGCGCCGCGTTCGGTCACGTACGCAATATCCACCGCGCCTGCCGCCGATACTTCCGCAAACACCCGCGTGATGCGTTTGACCGTTTCGGGAGTACCGAAATCAAACTGTTTGGTGCAACACATCCCCCGCACGGGTACCGCCGTGAACGCATACACCGCATCGTGCCAACCCGTGCCCGTGTGATACACCGCCGTATCCGTCGCACCGTCTGCGCGGAAATAAAACATCACGGTACTGTTACCCACCGTGTATGCGGCGGGGATGGCTACCGTCCCGCGCACCGTGCACAAACACAATGCCTGCGCACGCGTGGAGTCAAAGGAAAACCGTGTCCAGCGCGGTTCACGCTCATCTTCCGCCATCAGCACCGTGTTATCCCACAATAACCAGTACTCTCCGTCACACACGGTCGCCGCCGCCAAAGCGGGCACACCCGCACGCAACAACGGCCGCACCGCGTCCGAGATCACCGATACCGTGCGTTGCGCAAGCGCACCGCCGGTCCCCAACGTGTACACCGTGCCGTCGGAACATGCCCAGGTCAGGCGGTTGCCGAACAACTGCACCGTATACGGCAGGTCGCACCCCACCGTGACGTGAAGCGGTGTCACCGCAAACAACGCGGTGGCGGTCACGTCCACCGTTTCACCGCGCATCACCTCGTCTGCCGACGGTGTTTCGGCTTTCTGCGGGGTGACGGCATACAGCGACCGTTTTTTGAATACCACCAACTGTTCGCCCTGCACACCCAAAGCGGTGATGGGTTCATCGGGACTGCCCACGGCGGCATACGCGGTCACGGGGAAGTACAACGGATTGCCCGCCGCACTCCACATCACGTGATGATCCCCCGCCAAAAACAACCGTCCGTCTGCAAACCACACACCGCTTGTCATGTGGGTCACGGTAGGAAATCCTGTCATATCGTGCATGGCGTGCACCGTGATGTGATTGTGCATCCCGTTACTCGGCATGGCGCACGGCACGCCGTTTTGCGTAAACCAAAAACACCCGCCCGCGCGGTCACAGTGCAACACGTACCCGTCCACGGAATCCGATGTACCGATCCCGCCGTTCACCGTAAAGGTCTGCTGTGTACCGTTCGGTCGTGCCACCGTGACGGTCACCGCACTGCTTTGGTATACCCGCGGCATCGCGTAATAGATCCCCTCGCCGTCTGCGCTGTACGTGCACCGAAAATACGGGGACAGCGCATTGAACGGCTCGGCGCGGTCGCCGATCACCGCCCGCTCGGTGCGGGTCGGTTTGGGAGTACCGTTGACGGCGTAGGTCGGGATGTAAGCATCCTCATCCAACCGATTGCACACCCCGTCTGCGGCGTGCAGACCGTAGATCGTCCCGTCATTCAAAAACAAAAGCGCGGTGTACCGCTCGGTCAGGGAGATCTCGCCCGCCGGTACAAAAAAGCCGTTCAAGCCAAACGGCCCGTTCAGGGTAAATGACGTATCGGTGCACCGTCCGTCCGGATCAAATACCGAAACCGACACTTCCCCGCTTCCCTCGTTGTCGTTGCAGGCAAGTACCAGCAAATACCCGTCACGGTCGGCAAAAAACCGTTGTTCCGACCCGATCGAAAACGGCGAGTACCGCTCGGCAGACGTGACAAAACCGCGGCGGGTGTGCAACACGCCGTCACGGTATACCATGTCACACACGTCGGACAGCGCGGTGTCCCCAATGAGCGACGGTTTCACCGCCGCGTTCAATCCGCCCGACAGCGCGGGGACGGTCGCCGCCACCCGTACGTTGCGGGTCATGCGCGGATGTTTCATAGATCCCACCCCCGCGGCAGACGGTCGGTGCGGTGTTCCAAATGCCGTTGCATCGCCGTGCGTTTTTGATCGTACAGGGCGGCAAACAACGCCTGATTGTCCCCGTCACCCTCGGCGGCGGCAAGGTGCATCGCCACGCCGTACGGCAACACCCCGCGCACAATGTGCGGCGGCAACGGCAATTCTTCGCGCAAAGATCTGAGCGGTGCGGGCAGGGTAGCCCCCGTCTGCACACACAACTCACATACCAACTGTTCCGTCACCGCCAATGCGCGTTTATACACCTCGGCGTGGTTCCTGCCGTCGGGTTCGCCAAACGAATCGGTATACCCCAGCAACTGCAACGCTCGGCGCAACACATCTTGTCCCGTCATACACTCACCTCCGCCGCCGTTTTACGGTCACGCAACAACCCGTCCACGTCGGGGACAATGCCGTGCGGCAACCGTTTCAAATACTGTTCGGGCGTGATGACGCCGCGTTCAAGCAAGTTGTCCAACGTCACGATGGACTGGCTTTCACTCCACACCGTGGCGGCGCCCACGTCGATCTTGACGCGGAACAGCAGATCGCGGTAACGGTCGCCGTCGAACGGCAGATACCACACGCCCCATTCGTCCCGCACCGTCAGTGCGCGGCGCCCGTATCCCGTGACCCAGAATTCCGCCCACAAGCGCGCCACTTCTTCACAGAATTGCAAAAACCGCGTGCGCACCGTCTGGATGGGTAACATGGCGGCTTCCCGCACCGCCACGATCGCCGACGTGTTATCGGGGGTCACGTCGCCCAGGCTCACCGCATTGGCACCGCTTTGTGCCAACGTGTGATGGATGAGCGATTCGATTTCATTTGACATCGCCGCCGAGAATTGCGGCGGATCGACGTACGTCATCGCGTTGCGCATATCCTCACCGCTGCCGAACACGCGGATGACCTGACCGGGATCGTTGGTGACGGGTTGCTGTACCACGTCACCGTTGACAAGCAACGTCGGCATGCCTTGCATGAGCATCGCCCACACCGATGCCGTGAGCATACGGTTCACGGCGATCTGGTTGGGGATCAGATGCGTGACCTCGCTTTGTCCGTATATCTGATCGGGCAGGGTATCCCAACGGAACATGCACAGCGGATATAAGCGGATCCCCAGATCCCACACACCGCGGACCGTCACGCCACTCACCACCTGCACACCGTACACGTGTACCGTGCCGTCCTCGTCATACTGTTTATACAGTTTTGTCAGCACGGTAGCTTTCTGCTCGCTTTCCGGTTCACCGTCGGGGGTGAACGCGTCGCGGTCGGGACGGATGGACGCGATCTCATCGCGACTGCGCCCGTACCGTTTGGCAAGGCGGCGCAGATCCGCCACCGTGCGCCGTGCGGCAATCACCACAAACGGTTGTGCCTGCAGATCGGTAACGGTGGGATCACCGAAATACACGTTTTCCACGTCCAGTACCTCGCAGGCAATATCGCCCACGATAGGCGCGGTACGCCGTTCATCGGCATACAGACCCGTGCGGATGCGGTCGTCCCAGTACGTGTACAAAATGCCCGTGCCTGTAATATATGCGTTGCGCAGGACCTGCGCGCGCAAGTCTTCCAGTCGTACCCGTTCTGCGGTCACGTCAAAGTAATGCGACATCGCATCGGTGATAAGCCCGATCTCTTCCTCAAAGGGAAGCGACGGCAGGTTGCCGGCGGCGGCATCGCGTTTGTTTTGGTAGGTGCGTTCGCGCAGCATCAGCGTGTCTGCCACGCCGTCCACGGAATAACTCACCGCCACGGGATCGCCGCCCACTGCCGCCATTTTGTAATCGCCAATACGGCGGATAAGGTTATGGCGCACAAGCGGACGTTCACCGCCGCATCGCGCGCCGTGCCAATGATCGCCGCTGTAAAAGCGGCGGTTGATCTGATGTTGTCGGTATAAGCCTTTTTCGCCAAGGCCTGTCTTGTACGTGACCCCCGCGCGGTATTCCTCAAATACCTGCACGGGATCGTACCATTGTCGGTTTCCTTGCATCATATACCTCTTTTTTCATTTCGATTTGTTTGTGCCACGTGTTGATCGTCAGGGGTGGCAATACGCCACCCCGCAACTTTCACTTCCTGCCACGCCTTTACGGCACACCTCGCGGTGGGCACGTCGATTTATCCCTGCCCCGTTCGTATGGCAGGGGGCGCAATACGCGCCCCGCATCTTCCACTTTCTACCTCGCCTTCACGGCAAGGCGGGTTTGTGCATGGGGGCGCAATACGCGCCCCAAGCCCCCTTGCCTAAAAGGGGGTGGCATTGGCGGAGCAAATGACGGGGGGATATACTCATCGCCCCTACAATCTAAAATCAACCCCGTAGGGGACGGCGCCTCGACGTCCCGTCTGTAGGGAAGGCATTTATGCCTTCCGAAAACGGCATGAATATTGCATATCGGAACGTCCATCGTCCCCCACAATCCCAAATCAGCACCGTAGGGGCGGCAACCTGCCGCCAACGCCTCCCCCAAAAAGGGGGAGGCGGTTGACCGATCAATACACGTATGCGTAAATGGAATTCGCCGCGCTGTTTTTGACGATGAGGTCATAGTAGGTGCGGTAATCGAATTTGTAAGCATCCGCCGCCTGGTTCTGGGACGGATCAAACGTGCGCACGCGCTCGGTCTTTTTGACCAGCGATGCGGCATTTTTCGGCATGATGATGAGGCCGATGTTCTTGGCTTCCGCGGTGGGGACAAAACCGCCGACGGTCTCATCCGTGATAACGGTGCCGTCACCGTCTTTGGTGACGGTGGAACCGTCATAGAACGTGTAGGCGCTCTTCATGCGGTTATCGGCAACCGGCAACAGCGGAATGCCGTTGATGGAACGCACCTGATAATGCACGTCACCTTTCGTAAAATCGCTGACGGTGAGCATGCGGGACAGTTCCGGCGAGTTCTGGATCGCCGCCCACATGGTGGGGTTGACAAAGCAGACCAGCGATTCGTCAAAGCCGATCTCGTTCTGTACGGCGGCGCAGGCGTCGCTGAACATTTTGTAGGCTTCGGTGGCGGGAGTGCCGCTGACGGTGTGGTTTTTGGAAACCGCTAAGCCCGCCAGTTTGGACAGGCAGTAGGCGTCGATCTCCGGCACGACCTTGGTGCGCACGAATTCGCCGAGGACCTGACCTGCCAGGTTGGCAATGCCGGTCTCGTCCTCGTCTTCACGGTCGAGTTGGAACGAACGCGCACGGTCCATCTGCAACGTATACGGTTGGTTGCTCACCTTGACGGTGCCTTTGATAAAACCGGTGTCGCGGTCATAGTCGCCCAGACCCGACAGTTCCATTTCGGGCAGCAACACGGTCTGCGCGCCGACAAATTTCGTGCGCAACACGTTGTCTGCCAAAAAGCCCGTGACCGGACCCTGAACAAAGATCTTGTCAAGTTCGCCGGTCAGTTTTTCACAAAATTCCAATGTATTGATTCCCATATTTCTTTCTCCTTGTCTGTATCACGTTTTTGGTTTTGGGGGTGCCAATACGGCACCCCGCATCTTCAAATTCCTGCCTCGCCTTTACGGCAAGATTTGTTTGTGCGTGGGGTCGACAATCGGGTTCCCACGATCTAAAATCGGCACGGAACCGTTAGGATCCCCGCACGCCCGCAAGCATGGCTTCCACGGCGGGGTCGGGGCCGTTTTCGAGTGCCGTGTGTTGTGCGCCCGCAGACGATTCGCCCGTGCGGCGCGCGGTTTCGGCCGCCGCCTGCACGCGGGTGCGTTCGCGGTGTTCGTACCGCAGGTAGGCGTACAACAACGGAATACCGTCGTCCACGGATGCGCGGATCACGGATTCCGGTAAGGCGGAAAATTCCGTTACGGCGGGACATTCCGCCCGTAACTGACCGAATTCTTCCGCCAAGCGTGTTTCGACCGAAACGCTCGGTTCGGGGGTCCCGTCACACAACGCATCCACCAGTTCGCGTACGCCGAACCCGTTTGCCTGTGCCACGGTTTTCAGTTTGTCGAGCATCGGTTCCAAGGTATCGAACTTCATGCCCTTTTGTGCGTATGCCGTCGCTTCGTCCAAGGTCAGGTGGTAGTCCTGCTTGTTGAATTTGACGGGTAGGCGGAACGCCTCCTCCTGCAAGCCCTCATCCGAGGACTCAGGCACGGGGGCTTCCGCCGCCGCATATTCTTCAGACGGTGTGGTTGCCGTCGTGAATTCTTGATCTGTCATGGTTATTCCTCCTGTTCACTGCCATCGTAGTGTAAGAAATTTTCGTATTCCCGTTGCAGGCGGCGTTGATCCGCCGTCATGTGTTTGCGGGATCGGCGCGGTCGGCACGCGGGGTATTCT
>JAFSIB010000055.1 GCA_017440005.1 Clostridia bacterium | reverse complement strand
GTGCCACGGTTCCGTTTTTTGGTGCCAATACGGCACCGTTGCGAAACGGTTAAAACGTTCCCTACACGCGCCATTCTATTTGTACACCATAGGGACGAATATTGTGTCACGCCTGTTTATGTTACGTGATCGTTTCCGCCAAAAATTTACCGGAAAACCGCGCACCCTCGCAGAAAGCTTGCTCGGTAACCAACATTACATACTCCTCAACACAATCGGCGTATTTTGCAAATGTTTCTTTCTGCGTTTCCGATAATGCATGCAGCAATATTGATTTGTTCTTTTCCATCAACAATTCTATCTGTGCAATACTCTCATCCCGTTTCCCACATTGATCTACCGGCACAACATTCCCATACCAAATGTCGCATAACATCCGTCCCAATTTGATCACCTCAAAAATATTTTAACCTGTTTCAGGTTAAAAGTCAACATGTTTTTAATTTTATTATATAATGGGTTTGAGGTGGATGGACATGTTTGAGCGAATCCGCGATCTTCGCGAAGAAAAAAGTATGACACAAAAACAAATTGCAGAAATACTCGGCATGTCTCAAACAGGGTATTCCAAATATGAGACCGGCGAAAACGACATCCCAACGGCGGTTTTAATAAAACTTGCTAATTTTTATAATACTTCAATTGATTATATGCTTGGTAGAACCGATAATAAGTAATAAAAACGAGCCTGACGCAGATACGTCAGGCTCATTTTTATCTTTTCCCAGCGTAGGGGACGGCGCCCTGACGTCCCATTCCCATCATCCGCACTACCCCAAACCAACACCGTAGGGGCGGCAATCTGCCGCCCGCTTTTTACGTCAGTTTGTTTGTACGACTGCGGAAGGCATAAATGCCTTCCCTACACGCACCGTTCCCACTTGTGAACCACGTCCCGTTCCCATCAACCGCGCACAAAAGAACGCCCCGCCAATCGTAGTTGGCGGGGCGTGCTTACTTGTCTTATCGCTTATTCTTCGCTGCTGTCTTGCAGTTCGATCTCGCTTTGAACCGGTTTTAAAGCGGCAATCGCGCGATCAGCCGTCATATCGACAACTTCCAAAAGAGGTTTCTGATAAGTTTTCATGATTCGTCTTCCCCTTTCTTTTCTTACGCGCCACGGACAACAGCCGCATCAACGCTATCGATCATTGCGGTGGTCTCCACCGTGATCTCTTCGCCACCTGCGGTGGGAACCAGGATCATGTAAGAACCGCATTCATACTCAACGGAAGTATCCGCGCCTTCGGCGATCGGAATCACAACCGTGAAGTCAAAGTACTGCTGCGTATAGTCGGTCACACGTACGTTCGGGTTGCCCTCTACGTAGCAGGTGCCTTTCAAAGCAGTGGCGTCTTCGAGCAACGTGGTGGTCGCATTCGCATCATACACGCGGGCTTTCGCACCGATCTCTTTGATGGTGTATTCGACACCGCCTATGGTGGTGGTCAAGCCTTCCGCGCTCCAATCCAAACCGTCAATGTACAAACGGTTGAGGAAACGCATACCGTCGATCACACCCTCGGTACGGCGAAGTGCCGAACCGATCGTGCCCCACTGATAACCCTGCGTTTCGATCTTAGCAAACTCGCAGGTCACGTACGCGGTCTCATCGGGAGTCACAAAGGTAAATTCGTTACCCTTGCTCTCGGTCATTGCCGTCAGCGCGGAGTTGAGGATCTTGGTGCGTTTACCGGACAAGGTCACGAGTTCCAGCGTGCCCGG
>JAFSIB010000054.1 GCA_017440005.1 Clostridia bacterium | reverse complement strand
TTTCACGATCTTCGGCATAGCTGTGCAAGCTTACTGCTTGCAAACGGCGTACCGCTGAAGCACATTCAGGAGTGGCTGGGGCACAGCGATTTTACCACAACGGCAAATATCTATGCGCACCTTGATTACAGCTCCAAAATCACCTCGGCGCAGGCAATGGAAACAGGACTTGCCTTGCCTGTAAGCGGTGACTTTACAAGTAAGTGGGATATTGCTGAAAGAAGTGAATAATGAAGAAAAAAATCGGAGCAAAGCGAACTTTGCTCCGATATGGTGGCGGAGATGAAGAGATTTGAACTCTTGCGCCGGGGAACTCCCGACCTACCGCATTTCGAGTGCGGACCCTTCAACCACTTGGGTACATCTCCGTATATTTCTGTCTGCTTTTAACTCAAAAAATTTTTGGAGAGAAAAGCAGGAGAGAACACTGAAAAATATTCGATTTTTAATTTTGAAAACCCTTATAAATGGGGGATTTCCGGCGGACGAAACGACCAAGTCGCCATAAAATTTCGAGTGCTGCACCTTCGACCACTCGGACAACTCTCCGTGGAACATTTGCTATTATAAAAGATTCCGCCGTGTTTGTCAACGGCGGAATTTGTTTTTATTGAAAATTTTCAATACTTTGTCAGGTGTCCTGCCGTGCGGAGTGATGGGAAGCCCCACTGGCGCAACACTTCGTAAACGCCGACCGCTACCGTGTTGGATAGATTGAGAGAACGTGCCGCATCATCATCCAACATGGGCAAGCGCACGCACGTGTCGGGGTTTTCGTGCAGTAACTCTTCCGGAAGGCCGGCGGTTTCTTTGCCGAACACCAGATACGCACCGTCGGGGTATGCGACATCGGAATAAATATGGGTGCCCTTGGTGGTGAAGTAATAAAACGGGCCATCGTTTTTCTCGAAAAACTCGGCAAGGTTTTCATAATACGTGATATCCAACAGATGCCAGTAATCCAAGCCGGCGCGCTTGAGCTTTTTGTCATCAATGGTGAACCCCATCGGTTTAACAATGTGCAAGCGACTGCCGGTGGCCGCGCAGGTGCGGCTGATATTCCCCGTGTTTTGCGGGATTTCCGGTTCTACCAATACAATGTTGAGTGTGGACATAACGATCACTTCCTTACGGTGTATTGTACCGCATGGAAACGCGTGATGTCAAGTGGGACTGTATTACAACGAAAAATCGTCGATTTTTTGTGCAACTTTTCAAAAACTAAGGGAATATTTGGGAGTTTTCATGGTTTTTATTGGCTATCATGAATAAGTCTTGCAAAAATATCGCATGTAGTATATACTAATAATAAACTATGATATTTTGAAAAAGGAGCGGTTACGGTGGCAGCTGCAAAGAAAAACGCCAAAACGGGTTCTTCGGCAAAGAACGGTTTGCGCGATGAGTTGACGGCAAAACTGATGACGGCATTTTCGGTTACGCCTGAAGAGGCAACGCATGAGCATTTTTATCAAGCGTTGGCTTTGGTGTTGCGTGATCGGATGCGCGCTTCGCGCGTGAAATACATTTCCAAAGCACACAAGCAAGATGCAAAACAGGTGTATTACCTGTGTATGGAATTTTTGATGGGACGTTCGCTCAAGAACACCTTGTTTAATCTGAACTTGACCGAGGAAGCGGAGAAACTTCTGGGCGAGTACGGCATCAAGTTGGAATCGCTGTATCGTTTGGAACCGGATGCCGGTTTGGGCAACGGCGGCCTCGGGCGGTTAGCAGCCTGCTTTTTGGACGGCTTGGCAACTGCATCCATCCCGGCGATCGGGTATTCGCTGTTATATGAATGCGGTATCTTCCGTCAAAAGTTAGTGGACGGTTGGCAGACCGAGTTGCCGGACTTCTGGTTGCCCGGCGGTGAATGTTGGTTGTTGCCGCGCCCGGAACTTGCCAAGGAGATCCGCTTTGACGGGCACGTGCGCGAATGGTGGGACGGCGATTATCACCACGTGGTGCATGACGATGCCACGGTCGTGATCGCTCAACCTTATGATATGATGGTGGCCGGCAAAGACGGCAAAGCCATTTCCACGTTGCGCTTGTGGAAAGCAACGGCGCCCGGTATGGATATGTCGCTGTTTAACCAAGGCGAGTATATGCGTGCCATGGAACAAAAGGCGATGGCAGAGGTGATTACGCAGGTGCTCTATCCTGCCGATGATCATCGCGAAGGCAAATCGCTTCGGTTATCGCAGCAATATTTCCTGGCATCGGCATCGGTGCAGGATATTGTGCAACGGCATCTGCAACAGTACGGCACGTTGGATAACCTGCCCGACATGGCGGCGATCCACATTAACGATACGCATCCCACGTTGGCGATTCCCGAACTCATGCGTATTATGTTGGATGAGTGCGGTTATACCTGGGATAAGGCGTGGGATATTGTGTGCCGCACGGTGGCCTATACCAACCATACTGTCATGAAAGAAGCGCTGGAATGTTGGCCGGAAGATCTGTTCCGTCAGCGGTTACCGCGTATTCACCAGATCGTGTGTGAGATCAATAACCGTTTTGGTGCCGCCATGATGGAAGCAACGGGCGGTGACGTGGAGAAAGTCAGCCGTATGGCGATCATCAGTTACGGTGTTGTCAAAATGGCGAATCTGTGTGTGGCGGCATCGCATGCCGTGAACGGTGTGGCGAAGATCCACAGTGAAATTCTCAAAGAAACGGTGTTCAGCGATGCATACAGCGTGATGCCGGAAAAATTCACCAATGTGACCAACGGCATTGCACACCGTCGGTGGTTGTGCCAGGCGAACCCGAAACTGACCGAGTTTATCACGTCGCACATCGGCGATAAATTTGTGTTGGACGCGTCAGAACTTGCCAAACTCAAACCGCTTGCGGACGATGCGGCGGCCTGTGAGGAGTTCCTTTCGATCAAGCGGCACAACAAAGAACGCTTGGCGGATTATATCAAGCGGCATAACGGTGTGACGGTGGATCCCGATTCGTTGTTTGACGTGCAGGTCAAACGCTTGCACGAATACAAGCGGCAACACCTGAACGCGCTCCACATTCTGAACACGTATTTGGAACTTAAAGAGAATCCCAATCTGGATATTCAGCCGCGCACGTATATTTTCGGCGCCAAATCGGCACCGGGATATTTCCTTGCTAAAGAGATCATTCGGTTTATCTGCAAACTATCCGAAGAAATTGAAAAAGATCCCGTTGTGCGCGAAAAACTGAAAGTGGTGTATCTGGAGGATTACCGCGTGACGTTGGCGGAATTGCTCATGCCGGCAGCGGATATCAGCGAACAAATTTCCCTTGCCGGAACGGAAGCCAGCGGTACCGGCAACATGAAACTGATGATGAATGGTGCGGTGACGTTGGGTACCATGGATGGCGCCAACGTGGAGATCTGTGAGCAGGTCGGTCGCGAGAACATGTTTATTTTCGGTATGACCGAACGCGAAGTGACGGAGTTGCGTAACCGCGGGTATCGCCCGCAGGATTATTGCAACGCGGATGCCCGTATTGCCCGCGCAGCGGAAGTGATGCGCCGCGGCTTCGGCGGATACACGTACGGTGAGGTGGCACGTTCGCTCACGGAGCGCGACCCGTATATGGTGCTTGCCGATTTTGATGCGTATTGCGAAGCGCAAAAATGTTCGGGCGAAGTGTATGGTGACCGCGCGGCGTGGGGACGCATGGCACTGCTCAATACGGCATGCAGCGGCAAGTTTGCATCCGACCGTTCGATCCGTGATTATTCCGAAAACATTTGGGGCGGCAGACCGCTGAAATAACAAAGAAAAAGCCACCGCTTATGCGGTGGCTTTTTTGTGTAGGAAAAATGTGATGGCGTTGGCGGTGATGCCGATCACGGTGCCGTCTATGCCGAACGGTTGTGACAAGACGGTGTTCCACAACAGACAGGTGATGAAGCCGACAAGCGCGCTGCACAAAAACGTTTTGTCCGTGGCACGGACACCGCGCAACGCGGCGGCGAGCGGGACCAGTATTACGGGACTCCAGAAGGAATAGGCGAGCAAGAGAATATCGAATACGTTGGGTACGCAAAGTGCAATCAGCACGGCGGCAAGTCCGGTTGCCAAGTTCACGGTGCGTAACAGGCAAAGTTGCGAGCGGTCGGAAAGATGCGGATGTGAGGGGAGAATAGCATCGCAAACCAACCCCACGGTGGCACCGTTTAAAAAGCCGTCCGCCGCTGACAGGATGATGGATGCCATGGCCGCCATCAGCACGCCGCGGATACCGACGGGGAGAATGGTCAAAATGAGGTCAGGCATGGCGGTGGCGGCAGTATCGGTTACGTGCAAGGCGCGCGCCGCCAAGCCGATGCCGGCGGTAATGAGAAAGAAAGGCAAGGAAAACAGACCGCTGTATACGGTGCCGCGCGCCGTGGAGCGGGGCGTTTTGCCGATGAGTAGACGTTGCATGTAAGGCGGTGCTAACGCTTCGCCGCACATCATGGACAGAAACAGCGAGAAAAAGGCGGCGGGCGTTCTGCCGTTGAACGGTGATAACAATTCGTTTGGAAGTTGCTCAGCAAGGGTGTTCACACCGCCGCCTTTCACAACAGCGGCGATCAGCAAAGCGGGCATACCGATTGCGAGCAGCGAAAACTGGATCATGTCGGCAAAAATGACCGAACCCAAACCGCCGAACGTGGTATAGATGAGGACAATGCCGCACCCGATTAGGGTTCCGACGGTGGGTGTTACCCCTAACAAGGCATGAAAGACGAGTCCGATGGATTCCATTTGTGCACCAACCACACCGGCGCAACAGAGAAAGGAAAAGATACCGGTGACAAAGCGTGCCGAGGGACCGTACGCCGTGCCGAGCACGCCGCCAACGGTCGTATCATGTGGGAAACGGGCGACACCGGGGACCAGCCATTTGCCGATGAAAATCATGCCAATACCAAAGCCAAAAAGAGAAAGGGCAGTTCCGATGCCGTTTTCAAATGCTGCGGCGGCGTTGCCGGACGAATAACCGCCGCCGATAAACGAGGCAGACAGACTGGAGAAAATGACGAACGTGCCGTATTGCTTGTTAGCGGCAGAATAATCGGCGGCATTGCGGATCTGTTTCCCACCGCGCAAGCCAACAAGGACTAATATGACCAGATATACCAGAACGATAAAACGATCCACCATAGGAAACCAAACCTCCCGTACATATCTATGTCTGATGCAGGAGGGATAGACGAAAAAAGCACGCGTCCAACGGACGCGTGCTTTTGGTTATTGGTTTTGTAAGGCGGCCACTTTGAGGATGGCGACTTGTGTTTTGGCATCCGTGATCTCGTTTTGCAGTACCATTTCCACGGCACGGGCAAGCGGGATACGCTCACATTCCAAAAACTCGTCATCATCGGGTGAACTATCCCCGAACGTCAGATCTTCGGCGAAGTACAGGTGGATGATCTCGTCACAGTATCCGGGGGAGGGATAGAGTTTGCCGAGCGAACGATACGAGGCGGCAACAGCGCCGGTTTCTTCCCGCAGTTCGCGTTTGCCGGCATCCAAGGGGTCTTCACCGCCGCGATCCAGTTTTCCGGCAGGCAATTCCAACAACACCTCACCGTACGGGTAACGGAACTGGCGCACAAACAGCAACTCGTTTTCGGCGGTAAGTGCCGCTACACAGACGCCGCCCGGATGCTCCACCACTTCCCGTGTGGCATGGTTGCCGTTAGGGAGAACGGCATCATCCACGCGAAGGTTGATGATGCGACCGTGAAACTTGATTTCTTGTGCGGCGGTTTTTTCAATGAGGTTCATAACGTTGACTCCTTTTTCATAAGATGCAAATAAGGGGTGATGGGGATGGAACGGTTGATCCGTCCGCAACAAATGACTGCCGGGATCATCGATCAGCTGCTTTCTTGCTTGTGCGCACGGTATCGCTTTTTTCACGCGGTGCCGATAGGGCGCAGTGTTCTGGGACGCCCGATCCGCGGAATCGTGTTCGGCGGCGGAAAAGAAACGGTGTTGATGACCGCCGCCTTTCACGGTCAAGAGTGGATGACGGCGTTTATTTGCTTGCGCTTGTGTGAAGAGATCGGTGAATCGATTCACAACGGCACACCGCTTAACGGATGGAATCTGCGGCGCGCTTTCGGCGGCCGCGGGGTCATTTGGGTCCCTCTTGTTAATCCCGACGGCGTGGAAATTGCGTTGCGCGGTTCCGCCACGGCACAGCAATATGCCGAAGCGGTGCACGCCGCCGGCGGCGACGAGTGGGGACGTTGGCAAGCAAACGCACGCGGCGTGGATCTTAATCACAATTTTAACGCAGGTTTTGCAAAATTGCAACAGTCGGAGCGGGAAAACGGGATTACGGGATTCAGCGCACGGCAATGGGGCGGGCCGTATCCGCACAGCGAGCCCGAAACGATGGCGTTGGTGCGGTTGTGTGAGTGGCAACCGTTTCGGCACGTTGTGGCGTTACACAGTCAAGGCGAAGAGATCTATTGGCATTACGGGGATCGGACACCGTCCGTTTCCCGCTTGATGGCATCGGTGATGGCGGCGGCTTCCGGGTATACGGTCGGGCAACCGACAGGCCTTGCATCCCATGGCGGATTTAAAGATTGGTTTATTGAAAAAACCGGGAAACCGGGGTTCACGATCGAACTCGGAAAAGGTGAAAATCCGTTGCCGATCGGGGAGTTTGAAACGGTGTACGAAAAGGCGCGCGAGATGCTGATCGTGTCCTTGTTAATATAATAACGATCCTTGTTTTTTAGGTGATAAAGTTGTATAATGAAAATATCTGTGGAAGAGTGGAGGATTGCGTGTGAATCGAGTGGGGTTAAAACGCGGTGATCACGTAGTACTTCTGATTGCTGTGGCAATTGCGGTGTTCTGTTGTATACAGATCTGGTTGCCGCGTGCCGAGGGTGAAACCGTTGTGGTGACATCGCCCGCGGGGGAAAAACGATATGCACTTGCACAGGATCGTACGGTGACCGTACAAGGAGAACAGGATATTGTGTTGACGGTGGAGATCGTCGGCGGCCGTGCACGTGTGCGCGAAAGTCGTTGTCCCGATCAGGTGTGCGTTAACAGCGGTTGGTTATCGCAAAACGGGCAGGTGGCCGCTTGTGTACCTGCCGGTGTGAGTGTGCGCATCGTCGGTGAACCCGTTGTGGATGGGGTGACGGCATGACACGTACCAATCGGTTGATCGTTGCCGGACTGTTATCGGCGTTGGCTATCGCCTTATCTGTGCTGGAAGGGTTGTTGCCGCCGTTGCCGATTCCCGGCGCCAAACTGGGACTTGCCAATATCACGGTAATGTTTGCGTTGCAAGCAGTATCCGTGCCGTGTGCCGGCGGCATCGTGCTTGTCAAAACGGCATTTGCGCTGTTTCGCGGACCGATCGCGTGCTTGATGAGCGCGGTCGGCGGGATCTTATCGCTGATAGCGATGGGGATCGCCCGTCGATTATGGCGGGACAAGCTCAGTTTTGTCGGCGTTGGTGTGATCGGTGCGCTGGCACATAACATCGGGCAATGGTGTGTGGCATACGTGTTGCTCGGTTCGGCGATGGTGTATTATGCACCGATTCTTTTGCTTTTGGCGATTCCTGCCGGTTTGATAACCGGTTTGGTACTCAACATGGTATATCCGTATTTACAGAAAACCCCATTCTTTCGGAAAGGATGAAACAGAATGTCGATATCCACGTTTATACACAAAACGCGCGGCGGTGTTCACCCGCCGCACCGTAAAAATACGGCGGAGTGTGAAACCGTTCAAATGCCCGTGCCGAACACAATTATTATCCCCATGCAACAGCACTTAGGTGCACCGTGTATTCCGACGGTTAAAGTCGGTGATACAGTCGAGGTCGGACAAGTTGTTGCGGACAGTGAAGCGGCCATTTCCGCCCCGATCCACAGCGGTGTGTCGGGTAAGGTCGTCGGGACAAAAGAATTGTTAATGCCGGGCGGCAGAACCACCATGGCGTTGGTGATCGAATCGGACGGCGAGGGACGGATACACGAAAGCGTGAAACCGCCGGTCATCCAAACCTTTGACGATTTTATTGCCGCTGTTCGTGCTTGCGGTCTGGTCGGCCTTGGCGGGGCGGGTTTCCCGATGCACGTGAAACTGAACCCGAAAAACCTCGAAGAGATCGATACGATCATTATTAACGCGGCAGAGTGTGAACCGTATATTACCACCGACTACCGTGAGTGCATGGAAAACTCGTGGGATATTGTGTCGGGCGTGCAAACGGTTATGGAGTTCCTCGGTGTCAAGCAGGTCATCATTGCGGTGGAACGCAACAAACCGGCGGCGATCGCGGAATTGTCCCGCATTGCCGCCAATGTCAGCACGCCTGCACGGCGCGTGGTTGTCAAACCGTTGCCCGCGCGGTATCCGCAAGGTGCTGAAAAAGTATTGATTGCCGCCTGCACAGGACGGCGTGTGCCGACCGGTGGGTTGCCGGCGGATGTGAAGTGCATCGTTATGAACGTGACGTCGGTTTCCGTACTGTCACGGTATCTTAAGACCGGTATGCCGCTTGTGGAGAAACGGTTGACGGTGGACGGTTCCGCTGTGGAGAACCCCATGAACGTGCGTGTGGTTATCGGCACCCCCATTCGGGACGTTCTCAATTATGTGGGACTGAAAAAGCCGGTACGAAAATTGTTGTTCGGCGGCCCGATGATGGGCCTTGCGCTGATGGATGATGAACTGCCCGTTCTCAAACAAAACAATGCTTTGCTGGCATTTGCCGAAGAGGATGCGCAGGATATTCCCGCAACAACTTGTATTCGCTGCGGTCGTTGCGTGGATGCGTGCCCGATGAACCTGATGCCGACTGCCATTACCAAAGCCTACGCCGCCGGCAATACCGATGAACTCAAACGGTTGTGTATCATGACGTGTATGGAATGCGGCAGTTGCTCGTTTTCCTGTCCGGCACATCGCCCGATCGTGCAAACGATCCGTATGGCAAAAGATGTGCTGCGTTCTAAAAAGTAAGGGGGTGGGGTCAATATGCAAGGAACTTTAATGGTATCGTCTTCGCCGCATTTGCATTGCGGTATGAATACGCGTGACATCATGCGTGATGTGATTATTGCGTTGATCCCCGCGCTCATTGCGTCGGTGTGGTTGTTTGGATTCCGCGCGTTGGCGGTGGAAGTCGTGTGTGTGGCTTCGGCAATGGCGGCGGAATATCTCAGCCGCAAAGTGATGAAACGTCCGCAAACGATCAACGATCTGTCCTGTGTGGTCACGGGTCTGTTACTCGCGTTCAACCTGCCCGTCACCATTCCGTTATGGCAAGCGGCATTCGGCAGTGTGGTAGCGATCGTGGTTGCCAAGCAAATGTTCGGCGGATTGGGGCAAAACTTTGTCAACCCCGCTTTGGTTGGCCGTATTGTGTTGATGGGCAGTTTCCCGGATACCATGAACAACTGGATCAACCCGTTGGCATGGACCGGTAAAGTGGATGCCGTTACGGGTGCCACACCGCTGGCGCTGTTGGCGGAAGATGCCGCGGCACAGATCGATCCGTTGTCGTTGCTGTTTGGCTTACGCGGCGGCTGTTTGGGCGAAGTGTGTGCGATTGCGCTCTTGATCGGCGGTATCTATCTGGTGATCCGCCGCGTGATCAGCCCGCTCATTCCGCTCATTTACATCGGCACGGTGTTTGTGCTTGCGTTTGTGTGCGGCGAAAATCCGCTTATCCACATTTTATCGGGCGGTCTGATGATCGGCGCCATCTTTATGGCGACCGATTATGCCACCTGCCCGATCAACAAATGGGGTAAAGTGGTTTATGCGATCGGTTGCGGTTGCATTACGGTGCTGATTCGGTTGGCGGGATCGCTTCCGGAAGGTGTATCGTTTGCCATTGTGATCATGAATATTCTGACACCGCTTATTGAGCGGTTTACGCGCCCGCGTCCCTTTGGTGAAGAGAGAAAGGCGGTGCGCTCATGAAAAACTTAAAAGAGATTTTGATCTCCGCTGTTGCGCTCATGCTGATCGCCGGTGTGGTAACGGCGGCGTTGGCAGGTACGAATGCGCTGACTGCCGATGTGATCGCCCGGAGAACGGAACAGGCTGAAAACGAGGCGCGGCAAGCGGTGATTGCGGCGGACCGTTTCGATAAGCAGAGCGTTCAGGTGGGAGATACGGAACAGGTGTATTACGTTGCGTATTCTGCGGGGCAACCGGTCGGGTATGTGTTTACGACTGTAGCAGTCGGTAAAAGTTCCGGATTGACGGTGATGACAGGTATTTCCAATGACGGCGTGATCACCGGTGTGAAAGTGACGGAAGACAACGAAACCGCCGGATATGTGGACAAGGTGAAAAAGGCGGGGTATCTGGATGCTTTCGCCGACAAAAAGGCGGAACCGTTAACGGTAAACGCGGATATTGACGCGGTTTCTCAGGCAACCAAGACGTCAAAAGGCATCTGCGAAGCGGTCAATAAAGCGATCGCCGCCTATCAAGTCATTCAGGGAGGTGACGGCAATGGCAAATAAGTATTGGCAGACCTTTTCCAAGGGCTTGATCAAAGAAAACCCCGTGTTGCGGTTGGTGCTTGGTACTTGTCCCACGCTTGCCGTCACCACGGCAGCCGTCAACGGTCTCGGCATGGGTGCCGCGGCAACGTTTGTGTTGCTTTGCTCCAATATCGTGATCTCGTTGCTCCGCAAACTGATTCCCGGCAAGGTGCGCTTGCCGGCGTATATTGTGGTCATTGCCGGTTTTACCACCATTGTGCAGATGCTCGTGAAAGCGTACTTACCGGCGATCGACCGTTCGCTGGGTATTTATCTGCCGCTCATTGTGGTAAACTGTATCATTTTGGGCCGTGCGGAAGCCTTTGCCGGTAAAAACTCGGTAGGGTTGTCGGCGCTGGACGGCCTTGGTATGGGCGCCGGATTTACGGCGGCACTCATCGTCATGGGCGGTATCCGCGAATTTTTGGGGAACGGCACCTTGTTCGGCTGGCCGGAAGGCGGCATCATCCCGCCGATCACCATTTTTGTGTTACCTGCCGGCGGTTTCTTCGTGTTCGGTATGCTGATCTGGATAACCAATCGGTTGTCCACCAAGTTGGAACACAAGGACACCCGTAAAGAACTCACCGAAACGGTTTGCGCGGCTTGCCCGATGGCGGGCAACTGCCACGGAGAGGGGGCGGAGTGCCATGAGTAATACCGGATTTTTTGCGATCCTGATCGGCGGATTGCTGGTCAATAACTTCGTGTTGTCGCAGTTTTTGGGCATTTGTCCGTTCCTGGGCGTTTCCAAGAAACTCAATTCCGCCGTGGGTATGTCGGCTGCGGTTATTTTCGTTATGTTGATGGCAACGGCTGCCACACATCCGATCTACACGTATTTGCTGGTTCCCAACGGCTTGGAATATCTGCAAACGATCGTATTCATTCTGATCATCGCCGCTTTGGTGCAGTTGGTGGAGATCGTTCTCAAACGGTTTATCCCGCCGCTGTATCAGTCGCTCGGTATTTACTTGCCGTTGATCACAACCAACTGTGCGGTGCTCGGTGTGACGATTCTGAACATTGACAGCGGATACAATTTCCTGCAATCCTTGGTTAACGCGTTAGGTGCAGGGTTGGGTTTCATGCTGGCGATGGTGATGTTTGCCGGTGTACGTGAGCGGTTGGAAAGCGCAGAGATTCCCGAATCGCTCAAAGGGTTGCCCATCACGTTGGTGGCGGCATCCATTGTATCGGTTTCGTTCCTTGGCTTCCAAGGCTTGTTTGGGTTATAAGGAGGGGCAGGTTATATGAATTCAATTCTGTTGGCGATCCTGCTCCTGGCAGGTCTGGGGTTGATCGCCGGTTTGATTCTGGCGGTTGCTTCCATCCTGATGGCAGTACCGAAAGACGAAAAAGCCGAAGCGTTGTGCGAACTGTTGCCCGGTGCAAACTGCGGTGCATGCGGATATTCCGGTTGTGCCGGTTATGCGGATGCCATGGCAAATCACGGTGCCAAGGTCGGCTTATGTTCACCGGGCGGTGAGGCGGTGGCCAAAGCAACCGGTGAACTGCTTGGTGTTTCGGGCGAGGTTGCCCGCTTGACGGCGCTTGTCCGTTGCGGCGGTTGTGAAGAGTTTACCGAGCGCAAGCTGGAATATCATGGATTACAATCCTGCCGTGCCGCCACCCAATTTTACGGCGGTAACTGGTTGTGCAACTACGGTTGCCTGGGTTACGGTGACTGTGTGGCGGTCTGCGAATACGGCGCCGTTAAAGTGGAAAATGGTTTGGCGCGTGTGGATGCCTCGCTTTGCCGCGGATGCACCAAATGCGTCAGCGCATGTCCGAAAGGACTCATTGAAATGATGCCCGGTCACACGCGCGGCGTGGTGCGTTGTTCCAATCACGATAAGGGCGCCAAAACGCGTGCGGCGTGTAAAGTCGGTTGTATCGGTTGCGGAAAATGCACCAAGGTGTGTGAGCACGATGCGGTGCAAGTTGTCAACTGTTTGGCAACGATCGACCCCGAAAAATGTGTTGGTTGCGGTAAGTGTGCGGAAGCCTGTCCCATGCACTGTATCACCTTGTTTAGACCGACAAATTAAATTTTTTCTTTTTTGAAAAAAGAGTCTTGACAAACAATAGGGACATACTATATAATAATCTGCGTCCCCTGTCGGGGGATGCAAAATGGCTGTATAGCTCAGTTGGCTAGAGCACGCGGTTCATACCCGCGGTGTCACCGGTTCGAATCCAGTTACAGCCACCACGCGTGACAGGATTCCAACCTGTCACACATGGCCCGATGGTCAAGCGGTTAAGACACCGCCCTTTCACGGCGGTAACACGGGTTCGATTCCCGTTCGGGTCACCATACTTTTGTGACAGGCGTTTGCCTGTCACATTGTATTAGTCGCTGCAATAGCGGCGGCTGAATACACGGGCGTATAGCTCAGCTGGTTAGAGCGCCTGCTTCACACGCAGGAGGTCAGCGGTTCGAGTCCGTTTAC
>JAFSIB010000053.1 GCA_017440005.1 Clostridia bacterium | reverse complement strand
TTGTTATCACGGGCAAACTCGCGCTCACCCTGCAGCACGTGCACTTCAACCGACGGCTGGTTATCCTGAGCCGTGGAGAAGATCTGCGATTTTTTGGTCGGGATGGTGGTGTTGCGTTCGATCACGCGCGTCATAACGCCGCCCATGGTTTCCACGCCCAGCGACAACGGGGTAACATCCAAAAGCAACAAGCCCTTGACCTCACCGCCGAGAACGCCCGCCTGCAACGCGGCACCCATAGCCACACATTCATCGGGGTTGATGCCCTTGAACGGTTCTTTGCCCATGTATTTCTGCACAGCTTCCTGCACCGCGGGAATACGGGTGGAACCGCCAACGAGCAACACTTTATCAATTTCAGACGCCGACAGACCGCTATCGGACAACGCCTGTCTGACGGGTTGCATGGTTGCTTCCACCAGATCAGCCGTCAAACGGTTAAAGTCTGCACGGGTAAGTGTCATGTCCAAGTGTTTCGGGCCGGTGGCATCCGCCGTAATAAAGGGCAGATTGATGTTACTGCTCATGCCGCCCGACAACTCGATCTTGGCTTTCTCTGCGGCTTCGCGCAAGCGCTGTACCGCCATTTTATCGGTGGACAGATCCACGCCGGTCTCCTTTTTGAAACCTTCGATCAGCCAGTTGACGATCTTCTGGTCAAAGTCGTCACCGCCCAAACGGTTGTTACCGGCAGTTGCCAACACTTCCTGCACGCCGTCGCCCATTTCAATGATGGATACGTCAAACGTACCGCCGCCCAGGTCGTACACCATGATCTTCTGATCGTTTTCCTTGTCAATGCCGTATGCCAGAGCGGCAGCCGTCGGCTCGTTGATGATACGTTTGACTTCCATACCCGCGATCTTACCCGCGTCTTTGGTCGCCTGACGTTGTGCATCGGTAAAGTATGCCGGAACGGTGATGACCGCCTCGGTCACCTTATCGCCCAGATAGGCTTCCGCATCCTGCTTGAGTTTGGAAAGGATCATCGCGGAGATTTCCTGAGGAGTATACTCCTTGTCGTCAATGGTGACCTTTTTTGCCATACCCATATCGCGTTTGATGGATGCGATGGTACGGTCGGGATTGGACACCGCCTGCTGTTTTGCCACACGGCCGACAATACGTTCGCCGTCTTTCTTAAACGCCACAACCGAAGGAGTCGTACGCGCACCTTCTGCGTTGGGGATAACAACGGCTTCGCCGCCTTCGATGACCGATACACACGAGTTGGTGGTACCTAAGTCAATGCCAATGATTTTTGCCATGAGAATTGCCTCCTATATTATAAATACATTATATTATACACGAAATCAGTTTGCCACTTTAACCATGGCGGGACGCAGAACACGCGCACCCAGCGCATATCCTTTTTGGTACACTTCGGTAACGGTTTCCGGTTCCACGCCGTCGGCGTCTTCCCGCATTACTGCGTTGTGCCGTTCGGGATCAAACACCTGACCCTGCGCGGGGATCTCTTCGAGCCCCAGTGTACCCAGTGTTTCGCCAAACTGACGAACCACCATTTCCACGCCCTTTTTGTACTCACCGTTTTCCGGCGATTCCACGGCGCGTTCCAGATTGTCAATCACCGGTAACAACGCCTTGAGTACTTCCGCTTTTACAAACGAACCGAGTTGCTCTTTCTCCTGATCGGTACGGCGTTTGTAGTTCGCATACTCTGCGAGCACCCGTTGGTATTGATCCTGCACCTGCGTCAGTTGCTCCTGCAACTGCGCCACAGCGGGATCCACCGTCTGTTCTTCGGCGGCTTCCGCCTCCGGTTGTCCTTCGTTTACTTCTTCCTCTGCGATCAGATCTTTATTTTCTTCCACGGGAATACCCTCCTATCCTTCCAGTAAGTCGGTCAACAGCCGCCCAACCGATTTGGCAACGTACTGCAGCCGCGGGATCGCATACGCATAATCCATGCGTACCGGCCCGATCAGTCCCAGCGCGCCGTTTTCATGATCACCCAGCGCATACCGCGTCATGATGATGCACGAGCCATACAATTCCGGACGCGGACTTTCACTGCCGAGTACCACCCGCAATCCGTCGGGATGTGCCGTCAACATACCGTCCAGCCATTCCCGCTTAGATAACAGTGATAACAGTGACCGCGCTTGCTCCACCGGATAATCCGGATGTTGTAACAAATTCAGTTGCCCCGACAACTGCACATCCGCCTGTGCGGATTCATTGACCAGTTCCACAAAAGCCGTGAGCAGCGGCGCATACGATAAGCCGAACCGCCCAACCTGTATGAGCAACCGTTGCGCCTGCGCAATACCGATGTCCGATAACGACTTACCGGCAAACTGCTCATTTAAGCAGGCAGTGATCTGCTCTAAAACCGCTGCATCACACACGGCATCCAAACGGCAAACCCGACTGTGCAGGTTACCGTTCTCGGTCATCAATAAGATTGCCGCCGAACGCGCGCCTACACACAACACTTCGATCTTGCGAACCGCCGTTTGCTGTTGATCCGGCGTTGCCGCCAACGCCGCCACACCGGTCTCCCGTGCCAACAGATCGGATGCAACCGCAATCAGTTTTTCGGGATCACCCGCCGCCGTGCCCAGCACCGTATCGATCTCCGCCCGTTTCCGCTCGGATAACGGACGGCACGCGAGCAACCGATCAATGTAAAACCGAAAGGCTTTCGCGGTCGGCACACGTCCGGCAGAGGTGTGCGGTTGTGCCAAAAAGCCCGCCGCCGCCAGATCTGCCATATCGTTACGGATCGTGGCAGAGGACACCGCCTGCTCCAACGCGCAAACCAACGCTTTGGATCCGATCGGTTCACCCGTGCGGATATACGCATCCACGATCGCCGACACGATCTGTTGCTTGCGTGCACCGAGTTCCATTCTCTGCCACCTGCCTTTCTGCGGAATTAGCACTCGGATAAAAAGAGTGCTAACCTTTCTATACTTTACCATTCCCACCTTGATCTGTCAATATGTATTTTGTAAACCATTTGTAAAAAACTATGCTTGACAGAGCGCGTGTCCGCTGTATATAATAATGGCAGAAATAAAGTGTATCAGCCAAAGGAGGAATTACACATGGCAGATCAAGTTATTCACGATTTTGACTTTAACAAACTGATTGAGTTCGCTTCCACCGCCAAAGGTGAGGTGTTCCTCAACACGCCGGACGGTGACGTGTTGAATCTCAAGAGCCGCTTAACGCAGTTACTTGCACTCTCCAATGCGATCGACTGGGGCCACATCGGTGAAGCATCGATCACCTGTACCGACCCGGAAGACGAAACCCATCTGTTCCGTTTGAACCTGTACGGCACTGCGGAAGAAAAGTAAAAAACAAAGACCAAACGCGGGAGGATCAAAAGATCCTCCCGCGTTTTTTGTGTCACTTATTCGGCTGCGCCGGAAATATCCATAAAGGTGTTTCCGCCCGTTGCCACCGGCAACTCGCCGTTCCATTTTTCCACTTTGGAATACTCGATCAGATCGTCGTTGAGCGATGCCGCTACTTGGCGGTTCGCCTCTGCCTGCGCCTCGGCTTTTTGCAGGATCGCTGTTGCCTCTGCTTCAGCCGCAATGATCTGCTTTTGCGCCTCCGCCTCAGCAATAACGATCGCCTGCTCCTGCTCCGTCTTGGTCTTGATCAAATTTTGCTCGGCAACCTGTTTGGCTTCGATCGCCAGATTGAATTCCTCGGAAAACTCAAAGTTCACAATGTTGAACTTCTCGATCACAATACCGTAAGAGCTGACCTTTTCCTCCAACGTGGTTTTGACTTCCTGACCGACCTGCGCCCGTTCGGTGATCAGTTCCTCCGCCGTATACTTTGCCGTCACAGACTTCATGCTTTCCTGCACGGCGGGCAACAACATGATGGTCTGATAATCCTGGCCGATGTTTTGGAAGATGTACGATGCGGATTTGTTCCCCACACGGAAATTGACCGCAATATCACTGCTGATCGACTGCAAGTCTTTGGACACCGCAGGTGCATCCACCTCGATCTTCTGGATCTTATTGGACATGATCTCGACTTCCTGCACAAAGGGTATTTTCAGATGCAAACCTTCCTGCAACGGTGTCTCCGCCACTTTACCCAGCGTGATCACCACACCCGTGGAACCCGCAGGCACGATAATAAATGCCGAAAACAGAATTACCAGCGCCAGCAACCCGATCACCACCGGCAGCACAATGCGCTTAACGGTAGTGCCGATCTTGGCTTCATCCATGACAATGTTTTGTTTTTTCATGATACAATTCCTCCTTTATTTTCGAAAAGGCGAGTTCCGCCTTCCGTTTTGACAAAACCGCCCGATACGCCGGCAGCATAACCGCCAACGCCTGCTGCAATTTTTCCCGTGCACCTTCATACACTTCATCGTATGCACGTGTTGCCTGTTCGATCGCCTCTTCGGCGGATTGGCCCGCCTCGTACGCGGCGGCCACACGGCAAAACAGATCGTACAGTTGCCGATCGTGCAAAATATCGTCGGCAGTATCGTTCAGATTGCCGTTCATGTAGTGCAACAACTCGACAATGCTCTCCAATTGCAACGCACCCTTCAGAGCGTTGATCAAAAACACACGCGCCATGTGTTGCTCTCCATACCGCTTTCCGTTCGGTTTCGGCACCCACCCGCGCTTGACCCAATTTTGAACCGTTGTCGGTTCCAACCCGGTCATATCACACAGTTGGGATAACGTGATACCTCCCGTCATGCGCAGTACCTGATCAAATGCCGCAAACGCGGGTTCCGTGCTTGTCTGCGGAGCCGTCAGCACCGTACCCGGATATCGCTTCATTTGCCTCACCTCTTCTCTTTAGGGTACTTTGATTATATCACAAGTTCACTTGACCATCAAATACAGTTTAGTGACGTCTTAGGCAACCGGTGCTTTACGGGCTTTATTTTTCCAAAATATCTCTTGCTTTCTATTATTTTCTCTGTTTTTCTCTTATTTTCGCGATTTTTAAAATACAATTGCCCGTTGGGGAACCCAACGGGCAATACGTTTGCTTGTTTATCGATTTAACAGCGGTTTCACGCCGCGCTCCAACGCGCGGAACAAAAACGGTAACCCCACCAGTTGTACCGGCGCGGTAATCGCCGATTGGATCAACCGTCCCGGCAAAAACACCAGGAACCCTTTATTGTACAGCATGCTGAGCCATAAGGTGTTCAGACACAACGTACACAGAACCTGGGTGCACACCACGGCGATCACAATGCGCCACACGTTCACGGATTTGTGAAAACACAGTCCGTAGATCAAACCGATCAACGCTGCCGTCAACGTGAATCCGAGAAACACCGGTCCGTTCGGGAATAGGATCGCCCCGATCAGATCACTAAGTCCGTGAACCACCATTGCCGCGATCGGTCCGTACAGATAGGCCACGATCGCCACGGCGAAGAGGGATAACCCCAACCGTTCGGTGGTGGTGTTGAGCGACGCCAGGCGTGCCAGCACCACGTCCACGGCAATCATCATGCCGCAGACCACGAGTTTCAGAATACTGCCGGATGTGTGTTTACTGGTTGACATAAAAATACCTCCTTGTTCTCCGAATGTTGAACAAGGAGGTTGTCGATCTCTTTATCCAACAGCGGGATGCGACCGATAAACCGCAAGAAATCTCTTTTCGTCCGCACGGCAACTCCCCGTCCGAAGCGGCACTTAACGCTTATCGATCTACTCTGTGTCAGTTCAAAACAAAGAACTGTTCGTACCAAAGAATAAAAGTATAGATGGTCCAGATCTTTTTCATGTTGAGCGCTTTGCCCTGCTTGTGATCCTCAAGCAGTTGCAGAATTGCCGATACGTTAAAGAACCGCTCGGCGATCTCACCCGAAAAAGCCTCTTTCACCATTTGGTAATACTGATCCTGCCGCAACCAATCGTTGAGCGGTACCGGGAATCCCAATTTTTTCTTGTGTGCGGTGCGCTCGGGCAACTGCCGCAGCGCCGCCGCGCGAAGTGCCACCTTGGTGGTGTTGCCGTCAATACGGTACCGTGTGGGCAACTGAACCGCCAGTTCAAGCATCTTCTTATCCAAAAACGGCACGCGCAATTCCAAGGAATTGGCCATACTCATGCGATCCGCTTTTTGCAGAATGTCATACAACATCCACGTTTGCATATCCACGTATTGCAACTGTGTGGGTTCATCCAGATGCGCCACTTTATCAAAATGCGCCTTGGATAACGTGACCGGATCGCACGGCGTACCGGGATTTTTCAAAAACGCCGCCCGCTCATCACGGGTGAACACGTAATTGGCGCGCATGAACCGCTCATACGGCAACATCGCACCGCGGATGGCAAACCGTTTGCCTTTGACTCGCTCGGGCAACCGTTTGGCGATTGCCGCCACGCCCTTGCGCAGGATGCGCGGAATACGGCTGTACTTGTGGAAATGGCCGCCTTCCAGATACATCGGGTATCCGCCGAACAGTTCGTCGGCGCCCTCACCCGACAGCACCACTTTCACGTACTTCGCGGCGTTCTCCGCCAGGAAATACAACGGCACTTCCGAAGGATTCGGCAACGGTTCATCCATGTAATACTGGATCTTGCCCGCCATTTGGAAATATTGCTCTGCCGACACTTTGTTGGCAATGTTCTCCACGTTGATCTCCTTGGAAAACGCTTGAGCGTACGGCAATTCACTGTACTTTTCTTCCTCGTAACCCACCGAGAACGTCTTGACTGCCGATGCGACCTTCGACACCTCGCGGACCACGTAACTGGAATCCACACCGCTGGACAAGAAGCACCCGACCTCTACGTCACTGATCTGGTGCACCGCCACCGATTCCACAAATTCATCGGTAATGCGCTGTTCCCAGTCGGCGGCGGTCTTTTCGTTGTCTGCACAAAAGCGGTCGGCAACGTCGTAATATTTGCCGATGGTCAACGCGCCGTTTTGCCATTCAAAATACTCGCCGTTTAACAGCTTGTACACGTTCTTGAAAAACGTTTCCCGCATCGGCAGGTACTCATAGCATAACCAATCGGGCAATTTTGACTCGTCCAACTCTTTGACGAAATCGGGATGCGATAAAAACGACTTGATCTCCGATCCAAAAAAGAAATCCGTGCCGCGCTGATAATAGTAAAACGGTTTGATACCGAAAATATCCCGCGCGCCGAACAACTTTTTCGCCACACTGTCCCACACCACAAACGCGAACATACCGCGCAAGCGATCGAGCAACTTGACGCCCCATTCCTCGTACCCGTGCAAGAGGACTTCGGAATCGGTCTGCGTTTTGAACACGTGACCGGCATCGATCAGTTCCGCGCGCAGATCGCGGTAATTGTAGATCTCACCGTTAAACACCAGCACCTTGGTGCCGTCTTCGTTTTGGATGGGTTGACTGCCGCCCTCCAGATCAATAATGGACAAGCGGCGGAAACCGAGTGCTATATCCTCATCAACATAATAGTCTGCTTGATCGGGACCGCGATGTATGATACGGTCTGCCATGGCTTTGATGACCGCCTCGCGGTCACCGCCGTATCCGTTGACAAAAAAGCCTGCAAATCCGCACATATCCGCGTTCCCCTTTCAATCAATCTACTAAACCTTTATTCCCAAAATACCGTGCATATTTCTTAAAGTAACTTGCCTGGTTTTTCTGGAAATAGATCCACCGCCGAAGATTGCGGTCCTTTTTGTAATACAAAGACCGGCACAATTTCCCGCGACGAATGAGTTCTTTTGCCTTTTGTTTCAGTTCGGGATCCTTGACGTATTCAAAGATCAACGCTTTGGGAATGATGGTCCACAACGTTTCACCGTCGGCGATCTCGCACTCGGCGGGCTTATCCAACAACACGTCGTTTACCAAATACTCCGCAAGGTTATACCCATCCGCCGTCACAAAGAAACTGCTGCGCCCCTGACGGGGGTTCATTTCAAACAGTTTGTACTGTCCGTCACGGCTATCGAATTTTAGATCGAAATTCGCAAACCCTTTGTACCCGATCCCTTCCAAAAACTCGCGCATCTGCCGCGCCAGTTGGCGATCCACCGTGGGGATAATGGCG
>JAFSIB010000052.1 GCA_017440005.1 Clostridia bacterium | reverse complement strand
ACCGCCTACACCATCTGCGCATCTCGCACGAACACGAATATGCAAGGCGCCAACACAAAGCAAGACCTCGACGATTAATGTCGAGGTCTTTTGCTTTGTGCCACACTTGCCGTTGGCAAGTGTGTTTGCTCCGTTCGCTTTGCTCACTCTACGCGCAGAGGGGAACCCTGATGGTTCCCCCTGCACACATCCCCTTCCTTCCGAAAACTCTATTTTGTGGGAAGGACTGTACGAAATATGCCAATGCAAAATTGTCGGAGTTTTTGCTTTGTGAGTGAAATCCGCGTCGATGACGCGGATGAAATCGCCTGACGGCGGCGAAATATTCGCTTCGCGAATGTGAAATACGCGCTATCGCGCGTGTGATGGTGTCGCGCATAAGCGCGACGGATTGTAGGGGCGGCAACCGCCCCTACGTGATTGACATTTGAGGGGAATCTTGGTATTTTATATATATAGGATTCTGCAAAGGAGTGTGGTTTGCTTGAAACATGTGTGGCTGAAAATTTGCGGATCTGCTATGATACTGTTGGCTTTGACGGTATCGTTTGGTTCGGCGCCGGATGTTGCGGCATCGACAGCAAGTACCGGCACCGACGAGGTTACATTGCGCAAAGGCATGGTGTCCTGCACCATTGATCCCACTACCGGCAAGAAACGGGATTTCGGTGGTAAAACATACACCTTTGCTTCCATCAACGGCACTGATAAATATAGAACAATGGTACGGGAATATGAAAATGCGTATAACGTTAAGATCAGAATGGATGCTCCCAGCATGGATCTCTACCTTGAAAGGGTAGCTTCCATGCAGGCGGCAGGCATTCCGTACGATATTTTATACATGTATGATACGTGGTTTCCGACGGAGATCACCCACGGTTTTGTTGTGCCGTTCGATCCGTATATTACAACGGCGGATCTGTGGGATCCGGTGAAAAAGGAAGGATTCTCCCTATCCCAGTTAAAAGGTCTTGCTTGGAACAACCATGCGTATTGTGCCGCGGGCGCCTACCATTCTGGTTGCACCGGCATTTTCTACAACAAAAAGATGTTCGGAAGCGCCGGTCAACCCGATCTGCTGGATCTGTATTACAAAGGTCAGCTGACTTGGGAAAGACTCTATGAGATCGGTTCTGCAATCAACGATCCTGCGAACGGTGTTTACTTTATCAACAATTTCTCAAATTACTACAACTCGGCGTTCTGTGTTTCTTACGGCACAGACTTTGTTAAGCTTGCAAACGGGGGCGCGAAAGAGAATTTGTCCGACCCGCAGTTGGCTACCGCGTTGCAGATGTTCCAGAAGTTTACCGCCGGTGAAGGCCGCTTGACCGACCGTACCGTCAAAGCGGATGAGAGAAACGGTTTGGATGCCTTTGAGATGGGTACCACGGCTTCGGTGATTGCAACGCCCGCTTCCTGGACACATATCCGCACAGCTATAGAAGATAAAGCGGTTGCGTTCGATAAGGATATTGCGAACATCGGCTGGGTGCCGTTGCCCGAGCAGAACGCTGAAAAATCCAATGTGATGGGTTCTTTTGGTGGTATCGCCATCGGTGCCCACACCTCTGAACCCTACGTTGCGGTTACGCTGGCGCACTGGATGTCCGGGCACAATCATGACGGTGCGTATGTGGACGGCATGAACGAGGAAATCCGGAAGATCTCCTGTGAACTGCTTGACAAAGATAACTACAAAGCGCCTGTTTCCGGCTTCAGCTCTTCCGCCGGTTCGGTGCAGGGTATTCGTAACAACATCTGCCGTGCAGTTGCCGGCGGTGGTGATATCTCCTCCACTTTGAGTGCGTATAAGGAGAACTTGCAACGTGTGTTGGATGCAGCAACTTCCGTTCAAGGACACGTACACGTATACGGCGGTGCTTGCGATGCGAAGTGCAACGAATGTGAAGCGTCGCGCACAGCAACGGCAGCTCATATCTACGATGACGAATACGACGAGAATTGTAATGCTTGCGGTGACGTACGGGACGTGATCGTGCCGGATGGTTGGATGCTCAGAAGTGAAGGTTGGAAATACTATAAGAACAACACGGCACAAACCGGGTGGCTGTTTGTCAATGACACGTGGTATTTCCTGAAAGACGACGGTGTGATGGTAACCGGCTGGGTACAACTTGGCAATACCTGGTATTATATGAATGCAGGCGGTGTCATGGCAACCGGTTGGCAGTATATCGACGGCACCTATTACTATTTGAATGAATCGGGCGCCATGCACACGGGTTGGCTCCAACTCGGCAATACCTGGTATTATATGAATGCAGGCGGTGTCATGGCAACCGGTTGGCAGTATATCAGCGGCACCTATTACTATTTGAACGAATCGGGCGCGATGCAAGCAGGTTGGCTGCAACTCGGCGGCACTTGGTATTACTTGAGCGCAGGCGGCGGTATGGTGACCGGCTGGCAGTATATCGGCAACACCTATTACTATTTTGCCGAGTCGGGCGCGATGCAAACGGGTTGGTTGCAACTCGGCGGCACTTGGTATTACTTGAGCGCAGGCGGCGGTATGGTGACCGGCTGGCAGTATATCGGTAACAGGTATTACTATTTTGCCGCGTCGGGTGCTATGCAGACGGGTTGGTTGCAACTTGGTGGTACTTGGTATTACTTAAATGCAGGCGGTGCCATGCAGACGGGCTGGTTGCAGCTGGGCGGCACATGGTATTATCTGAACGCAGGCGGCGCGATGCAAACGGGTTGGCTGCAACTCGGCAACGTTTGGTATTACATGCATCCGTCCGGTGCGATGGCAACGGGTACGGTGACTGTTGGCGGTACTGTATACCGCTTTGACGGTTCCGGTGTATGGATACCGTAAATACAAAACAAGACCTCGACGAAATCGTCGAGGTCTTTTGTTTTTGTCCGAAAACTCTATTTTGTGGGCTGTGAGAATGGATTCCCGCCCTACAAAAGCGATCACCAAGGCGAAATATGATAAACGTTTTGAGGGTTTGAAAGGAAAAATAGGATTTACCGAATCAAGAAGAAAAAGCGACTGCGACAACACTCTTGAGGTCGCGCAGCGTTGTTAATTGGTTACGGTGGTTTCGGTGGACTCAACCGTTGTGGTTGTTGTTTCTTCGGTGGTTTCGGTTGAAGCGGTTTCGGTGATTACGGGGGCAGGATCGTCCGTGGTGGACTCGGTGGTGGGAAGAGGAATCGTGATCGTGGTGGTGATCGGCGGGAGTGTGGTGGGAGCCGGTGTAAGATCGATCACCACGGCTTGACTGCCCAGTTCGCGGAAAGCGTGTTCACACGCCGCGCGTTTATACGCGATATTGACACCTTTTTGCGGATCGTTGAAAAAGTAATGCGTATCGTTATATCCCGTGAGCACTAAACAATGGTTGGGAGATTTCCATTCAATAATTTTTCCTTCGGGGGTTTGCCACACAGTGGAGGGGTACGGTTTTTGCATACCGGCGGTTGCCCAAAGGATCACCGGAATACCGTTGTTGATATACGTGTTGCATAAAGATTCGAGCGACGTGCCGGTAAGGTCCGTTACGCGGTGTTCTTCGCTGAGGATGTTCTCAACGGCGGCGGTGATCACGGGTGCGAAACACCCGTACCCTTTGGTGCTGCGCGGATTGCCCGGAAATGCTTTATACGGGTCACACCCGAAACGGGTATCTCCGTTTTTGCGCGGCAGATCGCCGCACGGGAGATACGAGTCGATAAACGTATCGACCGATACGGAATATCCCCAATATTGCAATACCATGACGGTGGACACGCTCTCACAACCCGTGGGGTACTGTTCGGTCTGGTCGATGAACGGAACGTTACCGACGGTTACTGCGGGAACAAGAGGTTTTTGGGGAGTAGTGAGTGCCGTTCGGGTCGTTGTTGTTGAGGTTTCAGCGGTTGTCGTGGTGGTAGAAACGGTGGTTACGGAAGAAACAAATGAGGATGACGAAACAGACGGTACCGCAACCGGTCCGTCTGATACACACGCGGTGGCAAAAAGCAGGCTTGCCGCCGCCAAAACACATCCCCATCTCTGTTTCACGCATATCACCTACACATAAGATAGCACACTTTGCAAAGAAGGACAAGAGAAAAGCGCGCAAACAGAAAAACGCCCTCCAAACGGAGGGCGTTTTGATTGCGATAAACGGGATTCGATTAACGCTTGGAGAACTGGGGAGCGCGGCGAGCACCTTTCAAACCGTACTTCTTGCGTTCCTTCATTCTGGGGTCGCGAGTGAGGAATCCGGCTTTCTTCAGAGCCGAACGCAACTCGTCGCTGTTGTACTGCAACAACGCACGGGCAACACCGTGACGGATCGCACCGGCCTGACCGGTAACACCGCCGCCGGCAACGCGGCATTCAATGTCGAATTTCTCAGTCAAATTCGTGAGAGCCAGAGGCTGACGAACGATGAGTTTTAAGGTTTCCAGACCAAAGTAATCGTCAATATCGCGATCGTTGATGGTCACTTTGCCGGTACCGTTGTACAAACGGACACGGGCAACGGATTTTTTACGGCGACCGGTGCCGTAGAAATACGGTCTTTTGTTGTAATCCATATCTTGCAGCCTCCTTCTTTAAAATTCGTACGCTTCGGGTTTCTGCGCGGCATGCTCATGCTGAGCGCCGGCGTAAACGCGCAAGCGGGTGGCGGCCTGACGGCCGAGGGTGTTGTTCGGGATCATGCCGGTAACAGCGAGTTCCATCGCTTTTTCCGGGCGCTGAGCCATAAGCGTTGCGTATTTGGTGGCTT
>JAFSIB010000051.1 GCA_017440005.1 Clostridia bacterium | reverse complement strand
TTCTCTTTGGTGGAAGAGGTTTCAATGACCTCACCGCAAGCGCAAGTAATCGTGGTTTTCTCATACTTGGGATCGATATTCTCTTTCATTCTTGTCACCTCTTTCAGAAGCTGGAGTATTCCAAAATCGAAGTAAAACTTCGTTGAAATCAATGGCGGAGAGTTAGGGATTTGAACCCTAGGTACGCTTTAAACGTACACACGATTTCCAATCGTGCGCCTTCGACCACTCAGCCAACTCTCCGTGTCGGCATTCATGCGCTAAACTATTATAATGAATACCGCTCAAAAAATCAAGTCTTAATTTGAATTTTTTTAATTTTTTTTGATATTTCTTTGTTAGCGCCAGATTCTTCCGTCCCAATCAATACGATCGGACTCTGCCAAAACGGCACGAACCGGCGCACCGTCCGCACCGGCGATCTTAACGGGTGCTGCCATCAGTAAATACGTTTCTCCCACCGTGGCCTCGCTCAGATCTAAGTTTTCCAGCAATACCATACCGGATTGCAATAACTGGCGGTGAACTTCCGCCGTATACTCCGGCGGCGCAACAGAGGGTTGTTCCACGCCGAGTAGCAACACACCCGCATCGGACAGTACAAACGCAGCGCTGGGAGTCAATTGTACGTCACCTTTGAACAACACCCGTTTCTTAAGATACGGTAACAGTTCTTCTGCACGGTCACCCAGTAACAAGCCGTTGCATTCCAGCACCACGCATTCTCCGATACAAGAATCCAGTGAGACCCGATCGATCGCTTCACCCTCGTTAAAAAAATGGCGCGGGGCATCCATGTGTGTACCGTTGTGCAAGCACATGGAAACAGCGCCCGTATTGCACGGATCCCCCATTGAAACACGCGAAAGTGCCTGCACCTGCGGTGCCGGATCGCCCGGGTAAACGGGGCTCTTCATCAATTCCCGCGTAATATCGATCAGCTTCATGACGCTCACACTCCTTGATGCCATATTATACCACAAGAAAATGAAACTTGCAACGTGTCCTCCGTTTGACTTTTACCGCAATATCGTTTATCATAACGGTGGAATCATCGGAGGTGAACATCGTGAAAATAACCGCAATCAAATACGGACAATCCCGTATGCAGGAATCCCTTGTTTTCGATGGCGGCCGCACAGATGCAACCCACCCGATTTCCTTTCTGGTGTATCTGATTGAGGTAGATGACCGCAAAATTCTGGTGGATGCCGGATGCACCACCATGCCCGATTGTTGGAAAATGGAGCACTTTTGCGGCGTTGTGCCGATTTTAAAACAACTGAACCTCTCACCCGAAGATATAACCGATGTGATTCTCACACACGCGCACCACGATCATATTGAATCGGTTTCTGCTTTCACAAATGCCACCGTCTATATCCAGCAAGACGAGCTCAGTTTGGGGCGGTCCTACCTGCCGCAAACCATGACAGTCATCCCGTTTGCAGATGACTGTACCGTTTATAGCGGTATCCGTGCGGTCAAAGTGGGCGGTCACAGTATCGGTTCGTCTGTTGTGGAGATCGCAACCGACAACACGGTCTATGTGATCACCGGTGATGAATGTTATGCCGTGGCGTGTCTGACAAAGAAAATTGTAACGGGTGCTTCCTGCAACCGAGAACAGAGCCAGTACTTTATCGAAACATACAGCCAGCCATGCTACACCCCGTTGCTATGCCACGACGGAACGGTCTTGCCCGATCAAAATGGGTATCAAGTCATATACAACGTATAAAAAGAAGAGGAATTCGTATGCCGTTTTTACCGCTGAATCAAAACGAAATGAAAGCCGCCGGTATCACACAACCCGATATCGTCTTGGTAACAGGCGATGCCTATGTGGATCATCCCAGTTTCGGCACCGCCATCATCTCGCGTGTATTGGAGCGTGCGGGATATTCGGTGTGTATTCTGTCACAACCGCAACGTGATGCCGATTATCAGCAATTCGGTAAGCCCCGCCTGGCGTTTTTTGTGAACGCAGGAAATATTGATTCCATGGTAGCACACTATACCGCCGCCAAGAAAAAGCGCAGTGATGACGCCTACACAGCGGGCGGCAAAAGCGGCGCACGCCCCGATCGAGCAGTCATCGTCTATTCTCAGAAGATACGGGCACTTTACGGTGATATTCCCATTGCCATCGGCGGATTGGAAGCCTCACTCCGCCGCTTTGCACATTATGATTACTGGGACGACAAGGTGCGCCCTTCCGTCCTGATCGACTCCGATGCCGATCTTCTGATGTTCGGCATGGGTGAAAAACACGCGGTGGAAATTGCCGATCGGCTCAATAACGGTGAATCCGTTTCCACCATGACGGATATCCGCGGTACGTGTTACAAGGTGGAAGCCAAAGATTATGAGTGGCGTCCCGCCGCCGAATGTCCGTCGTATGATATCGTGAAAGAACCGACCGAAAGCGGCAAAAAGCAATACGCCATTGCCACCAAGATTCAACAACAAGAACAGGATGCGGTGCGCGGCAAAACCGTGATTCAAAAACACGGGAAATACATTGTGGTGCAAAACCCGCCCATGCCGCCGCTGACAACCGAAGAACTGGACGATCTGTACACACTCCCCTTTATGCGGAATTATCATCCCTCGTACGAACCGCTCGGCGGTGTTCCCGGGATTGAAGAGGTGAAGTTTTCGCTCACCCATAATCGCGGATGTTTCGGTGCGTGTAATTTCTGTTCCATTGCGTATCATCAAGGCAGACAAATTGCGGTACGCAGTCACGAATCGGTGATTCGCGAAGCCAAACTGCTCACCGAAATGCCCGATTTTAAAGGGTATATTCACGACGTGGGCGGCCCCACGGCGAACTTCCGCTTTCCCTCCTGCAAAAAGCAAACAACAAGCGGTCTGTGTCCCAACCGCAAATGCCTGGCACCCAAGCCCTGCCCGCAGTTGGAAGTGGATCACACCGATTATCTCACACTGCTTCGCGCACTTCGGCAAATTCCCAAAATCAAAAAAGTGTTTATCCGTTCCGGCATCCGTTTTGATTATTTGATCGCCGATCCGAACGAAGCCTTTTTTAAAGAACTGGTTCGCCATCACGTCAGCGGCCAACTCAAAGTAGCGCCGGAACATTGCTCGGCAACGGTGCTGGCGGCGATGGGTAAACCGGAAATCGAAACCTATCTCAAATTTAAGAAACGCTTTTACGAACTGACCAAAAGCGAGGGAAAAGAGCAATTCCTGGTACCGTATCTCATGTCATCCCATCCCGGCAGCACCATGAAAGATGCCATTGAACTATCGGTGTTTCTCAAACGGGAAGGGATGCGACCTGAACAGGTGCAGGACTTCTACCCCACCCCCGGAACGGTGTCCACCTGCATGTACTATACCGGTCTGGACCCGATCTCCATGAACCCGATCTACGTAGCCAGAACGCCTGCTGAAAAAGCCGAGCAACGCGCACTGCTCCAATACTTCAAACCCGAAAACCGCGAGATCGTGCTGCGTGCGCTCAAAAAATACGGGCGGCACGATCTGATCGGCACCGGCAAAGATTGCCTGATACAAGAGTCGCGTTCACCGAGTACCATACACAAAAAAATGATCATCAAAAAGAAAACCATCCGCAACACAAGGCAAAAGAAAAAGAAATAACAAACACTATATTTTTCGTTATCCAAAACCAAACAGCACCCCCGAAAGCCCGCTTGAATACCAGGCTTTTCGGAGGTGCTGTACTTTTTATCGTGCAAATACAAGAACACTCACAAATCTGTGGTTTTAAAACTTTTAGAAGTGTGAGAAATCATTAATACAGCATCAAACCTCTTGCAGACTGGTTTTGCTCCCATCACTCCGTAATCATTTCTTTACAAATGTCCCCTTCTCCCCCAGTAAAACTGGGCGGGTCGTTGGATTATTTACAGATGTGCTTTGATGTCGGCAGACAGGAACGTAAGGTCTTCGCCCCACCAATCGGTACGGGCGAGGATCTCGTCCACGGACAAGGCTTTCATATCCGCCATGATGGCCGGATCGTCGTTGGGTTCGCTCTCTTTGTAAAAACGGATGAGCGCGGCAAGCGCACAGACAAGCGTGGGCGGTGTTTTGCCGGTGCGGCGGATATATTCCAACAGCGACGGCAACACGCGCACTTTGAATTTACTGACGGAATTCAGCGCGATGGACGATAA
>JAFSIB010000050.1 GCA_017440005.1 Clostridia bacterium | reverse complement strand
GGTCGGGAAATCCGCGCCGATCTTGGCTTTATATTCAGCTTTGAACTGACCGGCGAGCTCTTTCAGATCGTCAGCGGTCAAGTCAACGTCCTGCGTTACGCCTTTGGCGGCTTTCATCTCATCGATGAGTTCCTCGAAGTACTTCTTACCGACTTCCATAACAACGTCGGAGTACATCTGGATAAAGCGGCGATAGCAGTCCCAAGCCCAACGGGGGTTACCCGATTTTGCGGACAAGGTCTCCACAACGTCTTCATTCAAACCGAGGTTCAGGATGGTATCCATCATACCGGGCATGGAAGCGCGGGCACCGGAACGGACCGACACGAGCAGCGGATTCTCTTTATCACCGAATTTCTTACCGGCGATGGCTTCCAGCTTCTCAATGTACTCCATGATTTCGGCCTGGATATCATCGTTGATACGGCGACCGTCTTCATAGTACTTGGTGCAGGCTTCGGTGCTGATGGTGAAGCCCTGCGGAACAGGCAGACCCATGCCGGTCATTTCGGCGAGGTTCGCACCTTTACCGCCGAGGGTGTTACGCATGGACGCATTACCCTCACTGAACAGGTAAACATACTTTTGACTCATTCTACAGTCATCCTCCTACATTTTTTAACTTTGCAGACAAGATGTTACTATGCCGACCGATAAGTCAACATAACTGACCCTATTATACCAAAATAATATTCACTTGAAAAGTAGTTTTTTTTATTTTTTAAATTTTATAACAAACTACCAGTATTTTGTTTAAAAAGTCCGTATCTATGGTGACTTTGACTGTTTTTTCTGCCAAAATTCCGCTTGCAAAACCCTCTTTTTTTTGTCATAATGTTAGTAGACCGGCGGGACTTGGATCCCGGTGGTTTTATGAGGTGATATACGTGTTTTTTAAAAAGAACCTGCCGGCAGGCCCCATCGACTTTGTCATCGTGGGTCTCGGAAATCCCGGTAAAAAATATGAAGGCACCCGCCACAATGCGGGCTTTGCCGCGATCGAAGCCTTGGCAGAGGCTCACGGTGTACGCGTCAACCGCGTTAAATTCAAATCGCTGTGCGGTGAACTCACCGTCGGCGGCAAGCGGATCTTACTGCTGATGCCGCAAACGTTTATGAACAACAGCGGTGAAGCCGTGCGCGAGGCCTTGTCATTTTATAAACTGACCCCCGAACAGTGTGTGGTCATTTGTGATGACATCACCCTTGCGGTCGGCACGGTGCGCGTGCGCCGTAAAGGCAGTGACGGCGGTCAGCGCGGTATGCGCAGCATCATCACGCTGTGCGGCAGTGAACAATTCCCCCGCGTAAAGATCGGTGTGGGTCAAAAACCGCATCCCGATTACGATCTGGCGGCATGGGTGCTCTCCCGTTTTTCCAAAGAAGAAGCACCCGCCGTAGTGCAGGCGGCAAAAGATGCCGCCGCAGCCGCATTGCTGATCGCCAACGGTCAGATCGACAAAGCCATGAACGATTTTTCAAGGTAGGGTCACATGTCGATATTTGAATCCGGTCTTGCAGGGCTGGACACCCTGCAAGCCATTGTCAAAGACCTGTCCGCCGGCCGCTCACCGGTGATGCTCACCGGTACCGGTCACATTCATAAAATACTGTTAACGCACGCTTTAGCAGCCCGTCTGGGCCGCAAAGCGTTTTTCGTCGTGGCGGATGAAGCCGAAGCGACCCGTGTGTGTGAAGATCTGGCGGCGCTTGGTGAAAACGCCTTGTTTTTGCCCGCTCGCGAGATCTCCTTGCGGCAGATCGATGCCGCCTCCCGCGAATACGAACAACTGCGCCTGGGCGTACTATCCCGCATGGTAACCGGGGACTATTCCGTGATTGTCGCCACAGTGGATGCCCTCATCGGCTATACCGTACCACCGGAACTTCTGCGTGACCGCACCATCCGCTTGGTACGCGACAACCCCTTGCCCGTTCGTGATCTTCCGTCAGCGCTCGCCGCAATCGGGTATTCCCGTTGCGATCAGATCGAAGGCGCGGGACAATACGCCGTACGCGGCGGCACCATTGACGTCTATCCTGCGCAGAACGCTTCCCCCATCCGTATTGAGTTGTGGGGCGACACGGTGGACACCATTTCCTTTTTTGACATTCTCTCGCAACGGCGCACCGATCCGTTGCCATCCATCGACATTCCGCCCGCAGGTGAAATCTTCAGCGAAAATGCCGAGGAATTGGCATCCCGTATTACCGCTTTGGCAGACTCCCTCACCGGAAAACGCGCCGCTATTGTGCGTGAAAATCTGCTGCAGGACGTAGACCGTTTGCGCGGCGGTGCTCCGCTTTCGGCGGTAGACCGTTATCTGCCGCTCATCTATCCCGATTGCGCCACGGCGTTGGATTATGCACCCGATGCACTCATCGTTGTGTCTGAAAATGCCAAAGTGCGCGAACGGTTACGCACCGCCGATTGGCAGTTGCAGGAAGATATTCGCGCCCTGTTGGAAGAAGGACTGTTGTGTAAAGAACTGTGTCGGTACCAAATGGACGCTGAGGATCTGTCGCGCCGTTTGGAACAGCACCCCACCGTGTTTATGGAAACGTTTGCGCGCAGTAACACCGATGCCACGGTGCGCTCTCTGCACACCCTCACCTGCCGTCAACTTCCCGTTTGGTCGGGCAGTATCGCCTTGTTGTGTGAGGATCTGCAGGATGCGTTATCCCGCCACATGGCGTGTATCGTACTGGCAGGTGCGGAGGAGAAAAACGCGCAGACTCTTGCGGAAGATCTGCAAAAGCAGGGTATTCCCGCTCTGTATGCGCCCGCTCCCGAAAAACCGCTTCGTGACCGCGTGTTGGTTCTGCGCGGCGGCTTGTCTGCCGGTGCTGAGTTCCCCGATGCAGGGCTTACGGTTATCACCCACGGCCGCATCAACACCACCCGCCGTAAACGGCGCCACGTTCGCCATGCGGGTGCGGAGATCCACAGTTTGTCCGAACTCACCGTCGGCGATTATATCGTACACGCCGCACACGGTATCGGTCTGTATCAGGGCATCCACCAACTGCAAGTGCAAGGGGTCGTGAAAGATTACCTCAAACTGCAGTATGATAAAGGGGATACGTTGTACGTTCCCGTCACCCAACTGGATCTTGTGTCCAAATACATCGGCAATAAAGAAGACGTGAATGTACGTCTGCACCGTTTGGGCGGTCAGGAATGGCAAAAAACCAAAGCGCGTGTACGCACGGCGGTCAAAGATATTGCCAAAGACCTGATTCAACTGTACTCCCAACGTATGGCAACTCCCGGCTTTGCCTTTGAGCCCGATTCGGAATGGCAATACGACTTTGAACGTCATGTTGAATTTGAAGAAACCGAAGATCAACTGCGTTGTATCGATGAGATCAAAGCCGATATGGAACGTCCCGTTCCCATGGATCGCCTGCTGTGCGGTGACGTCGGCTTCGGCAAGACCGAAGTGGCACTGCGCGCCGCATTCAAGTGCGTATCCCAAAGCAAACAGTGCGTGTTGCTCGTGCCCACCACCATTCTGGCATTCCAGCATTACAACACACTCGTCAAACGGTTTGACGGATTCCCCGTGCAGATCGAAATGCTCTCGCGGTTCCGCACCCCCAAACAGCAGGAACGCATTTTGCAGGATCTCGCAAGCGGTAAACTGGATATTGTGGTCGGCACGCATCGTATGTTATCCAAGGACGTCAAATTCCGTAACCTCGGCTTGTTTATCGTGGACGAGGAGCAGCGGTTCGGCGTACAGCAAAAAGAACGCATCAAAGAACTCGCCCCGCAGGTCGACGTACTGACCTTGTCGGCGACCCCCATTCCCCGCACCCTCAACATGGCGATGAGCGGCATCCGCGATATGTCCATCATTGAAGAAGCCCCGCAGGATCGCCGCCCCGTGCAGACGTATGTGCTGGAACACGATAACGGCATCATCGCCGATGCGATCCGTCGGGAATTGCGGCGCGGCGGGCAGGTATACTATGTCCACAACCGTACCGATTCCATCGAGCGGTGCGCCGCAGGACTGCAGATGCGCATCCCCGAAGCGCGCATCGCCTTTGCGCACGGGAAAATGTCCGAAGAAGAGATGTCGGATATCTGGCGGCAGGT
>JAFSIB010000049.1 GCA_017440005.1 Clostridia bacterium | reverse complement strand
CCTCTTCTTCCGGCTGATAACTCGACCACGTATTATACAACCCGATATAATAGCCGAGGTTTTCCTTTAGCACCGGACCGTGTAACGGGCAGATGGTTTGAATGCCCAAACCGGCGGCCTTTTTGAGAAGTGCCTGCACCTGTGCGCCGTATTTGCCGACAATGCCGATATAATACCGCCGTGCCTCGCACGCCCAATCTTCTTCCACGTCCAATGCACCGAACTTACCGAATCCGTCCGCCGAGAACAACACCTTATCCGTGCTGTCATATGTGACGATCACTTCCGGCCAATGCACCATCGGCGCTGTCACGAAAGTCAGTTCGTGACAGCCAAGCGACAACGTATCGCCCTCGCCCACCACGATCTGCCGATCCGCAAAATCGTTGCCGAAGAATTGTTTCATCATGGCAAAAGCCTTCACGGAAGATACGATCTTCGCCTCCGGATAGGTTTTGACAAAATTCACAATATTCGCCGAATGATCCGGTTCCATGTGCTGGACGATCAGATAATCGGGTTTACGATTGCCCAATGCGTTTTGCAGATTATCCAACCACTCATGTGTGAAATTGGCATCCACCGTATCCATGATCGCGATCTTGTCATCCAAGATCGCATAGGAATTATAGGACATGCCGTTCGGTACCACATATTGTCCCTCAAACAGATCGATCTTATGATCGTTGACCCCGACATATTGAATATCGTTTGTAATAACCATGACCGTCACCTCTGATTGATAGTTTACCATATTTTTCCGTGTTTTACAACATCACTCTAAAATTTTTCCGTCTGTCGTGATGGTGACCACCTGCCACGGAAGAAATTTGCCGCTTGCCTGAATAGCGCGTTTGACAGCATTTTCAAGTCCACCGCAACACGGCACTTCCATGCGCACGATCTTCACGCTTTTAATGTTATTATTCGCAATGATCTGTGTAAGTTTCTCGGTGTAATCTCCCTCGTCCAGTTTGGGGCAACCGATCAGCGTGATGTGATTGCGAATAAACTCATTGTGAAAATCACCGTATGCAAACGCCGTGCAATCCGCCGCCACCAATAAGTTGGCATCCTCAAAATACGGGGCATTGACCGGCACTAATTTTATCTGGCACGGCCACTGTGAAAGTCGGCTGTGTGTACCGCCCGTACGAATCGGTGCGGTTGCTTTCCGCCGGATCGCTTCGGCATGCGTTCCGGGGCATCCGTAAGGCGATGCCTGCTTAGTCTGACGCACCGCCGCTTCGTTATAAGCCGGTGCCTCCCGTTCCTCAAACGTAATAGCATTGGTCGGGCACGCCGGCAAGCAGTCACCCAATCCGTCGCAATAGTCTTCCCGTGTAAGCCTGGCTTTACCGTTCACCATCTCAATGGCGCCCTCGTGACACGCCGCCGCACACGCGCCGCATCCGTTACACTTATTTTCATCTATTTTTATGATTGTTCTTATCATCTGTATTTTCTCCTTGCTTTTCTGTGATCAGTATAGTATACTAAACACGGAATTTCTGTTGAATTTTCAACAAATGGAGAAAAACATGCAAAAATATTTGGAAATTATAAAACAATGTCCTCTGTTTGAGGGAATTGCCGACGATCATCTTCTTACCATGTTGGGGTGCCTCGGCGCCAAGACCGAGCACTTTGATAAAAAGTATACCATCATGGCAGAGGGAAATCCCGCGAAATATATCGGCATCGTATTAACGGGATCGGCGCAGATCATACAGATCGATTATTACGGCAACCGCAGTATCCTTTCGGGGATCGGACCGTCGGAAATGTTTGCCGAAGCCTTTGCGTGTGCCGAGATCCCCGCGATTCCCGTCACCGTGATCGCCAACGAACCGTGTGACATCATGCTGATCAATTGCGACCACATTTTGCACACTTGTCAAAACAACTGCGGATTTCATCAACAACTCATTTTCAATTTGATGAAGGACCTCGCACTGAAAACCTTATTGTTTCACCAAAAGATCGAGATCACGTCCAAGCGCACCACACGGGATAAATTAATGGCATACCTCTTCTTTCAAGCCAAAAAAGTCGGCAGCAACCGCTTCACCATTCCGTTTGATCGGCAGGAACTGGCGGATTATTTGGAAGTCGATCGCAGTGGGTTATCTGCCGAGATCGGCAAACTCCGCCGCGAGGGGGTTTTGGAAAGCCACAAAAAACAGTTTGAATTATTATGAAAAAAGACGCATCATTCGATGCGTCTTCTTTATTCCATTTCGGTTAAAATGTTACGGTACACCGCGGCGCAGTATCCGCATTCGTGACACGCGGCAGTACTTCCCTTGGACTGTGCACGCGCGCAGGCGGTTTTTTGCGCCCAATACGTAGACGGGATAGCGGCATTATCAAGGATATACGGCGCCAGCAGATCTCCGAAACCTGGCTCGGTCAACGCCGACAAATCCCCCTGCCAACGGCCGCGCATGTACGCGCTGATAACGATTGCCGGAAACGGGTGGATGCGTGTTGCCAGTTTGATACCGTCCACCAATCCCTCATAATGATGCACGTCCTCCGGCCGCACCAGATTGCCTGCTAAAATCATGTAGCGGTTTTCCGATTTTGCCATCATGCGGCGGCACGCATACGGTTCAAACGTGGCATCTTTTGGTGATTTGGCTACCGCCGCGCTATGTGCCACAAAATTATCGTGGAACGTGTGATACGCGCAATGCGGAATACAACCGCTGTTTGCCAACAAGTATAACCGTTTGCCGTTTTGGTGACACCACTCGTGTTCCGCGCGGATTTCATCGATACAATAATGATAATCGCGCTTTACATAAAATGAATCGAACAGATCGGCACATTGTTGCATACCTGCCACACCGTCCAACCACATGTTCACGGATGCACGAACATCGATGGTGGGAAAATTGGTTTTGACAACGTGTGCCACGAACGGCGATGCCGTGGTAACGGTGTGCAAGCCGAATCGTTCGTACAAGTCACCGACCGCGTTACGCACATCATTGGCAAACGTACAGGAGATAGCCTGCCCGCCATAACAGTTACCGTTCAACAGCAAGTTCAGTGAAACGCCCTGTTCGCAAAAAAGCTGCAATTCCGTTGCGAGCTTTTCGCGGTCGTGGCGCGGATCATTTTCAAAAGTGGCGCGTCCTGTAGCAAAGTCGGGAAGTGCAAAATACAATTCACCGATACGGTCAAGATACGGCGCCACCGTGTTAAAAAACGACTGCGGTGCCGCGCACGGATACCCCACCGAAAACGTTAACTTACTCATCGTTATCGACCACACCGGTTGTATCGCTTTGGATACGGCGTTTATATTCTTCACGCCACTCATCGGTGATCATCCACGGCTTTTGACCTTTTTCACGGAACGGATTATGGAAATTCCGAGTCAACACCCCACGCTGTTCCAAATGTGCGTAGCACTCACGCATACAACCGCGAGCACCTTCAATAGGCGGATTGTTGCCGTCCGCTGATTGATATCCGGTCCAGTTATGCTTGTGATGATAACCGTGATAGGTTTCACTTAACTCTTCCGGCGACGGGGTACCCTCCGGCAAGAACGGATTGTATTCTTTGTGGGCACCCATGTATGCGGTGGAGCATTTCAGCACATCCAATTTACCCCACTCAATCGTGTGCCCTGCCACCGTGATGGACTCGGTTTCGGTCATGGAGATGGCGCCGCCCGTACAAGCTTTGGCGCAACGCATACAACGGTCGCACAGTTTGCCCTCAAAAATCGGGTCGGGTTCCAGCGGAGCATCGGTCAACAAGATCACGAACCGTTGGAACGGACCGAACTCAGGGGTTAAGAACACTTTGGAATATCCAATCTGTCCCAAACCGGCAAGATACGCACACACACGGTAATCCACCAAAATATCAGGGTTCGGTAATCCGTCACGCACCGGCACACTGTACTCGGGCGCGTGCTTTTGCGTTTCAAATTTCACGGAAGTACCCATAAATAAATTCGGTACCGGAGCCGCTTCCCAACCGAAATCCTCAATATAACAACACAGATACCGCAAACTTAACGGACTGACAATGCGGTTGATGTTGCCGTACCCCATGCCGGCATACGAGGCGAAATACGTTCCCTCCTCAATGCCGCGGAAATATCCGCGCGGAATACGGAAGCCCAATACGATACAACTCTTGGCATTGGGGAAAATGTACCAAGGATCAAACTGTGCCGGTGTCCCCTCAAACCGATCCATCGACGCAATGCCGCACAAATCGGCGCCCATGGCTTTGGCCTGTTCTTTGACCATGGCAGCGGTTAACGTAGGTTGCATATTTCATTCCTTCTTTCTTGACTTTTCAACAGACGTTTGATACACTAAGTACTGTATCTTACCGCCATTTTACCATATCGTCTGTACGATTCAATGGACGATTCAACACAAATACTGGCTTTTTTGTGAAAGGAGATGTTCATGTGCGTTATCTGTCTGCCGCCGAACTGTTATCGGAGGAAATTCAACTGCGGAACATCTGCATCCTGCCCATTCGTGAACCGCTGCACCACGAAGGGGTATTCACCGATAAGAAGCGTCATTGCAGTGTGTTGTTTTTATATCTTGTCGGGCAACGGGAATACACTCCCAAAAGCGGACACCCCTTTTTGTTAAACCCCGGTGAGATTCTGTACGTTCCGCAATATTCCTCCTATCGGTTTCGCATCACCGATGTCGGTGAGGACGGTTGTGATTTTGCCATTGCCGTCAACTTTGAAATGGTGGATCAATACGGTGAAGCGGTTTGTCTGAGCGAAGATCCGCACGTTGTGCTCAAAGATACGTTATCGCACTATTTCACGCGATTTCAGCGTGCTTTGAGCATTGATACCGGTGTAAAGACCAACACCATGCTTTTGCAATCCACTGTATATTCTTTATGTTACGAGATCTTCAGTGAGTTACAGTTAAACACGGCAAAGCAAGCGCCATGGCGCGTGATCTTGCCTGCCATTGACGCCATTGAATCCGCGCCTGCTGAAGATATTCCCATTCCCGCGCTGGCGCGACGGTGCGGTGTCAGCGAAACCCGATTCCGCCAATTGTTTGTGCAATATACCGGCGGCGAATCCGCCGTTCAATATCGCAACCGTTTGCGTATTGAACTGGCGCGGCGTATGCTTCGCACTCAGCAAGTCACGGTGGAATATGCCGCACGCGAAGCTGGATTTCGGGATATGTCCCATTTTTACCGACTTTACAAACGATACCCATAAAAAAGCAGACGCATCTTTTGATGCGTCTGCTTTTTTACATTTCCTTAAACGATGGTTTCACGCAGCCATTCCAGCGTGCAGTTGACCATGTGTGCACCGATCTCGGCCGAGGCTTCTTTGGCGCTTTCGGCAAACCATTCGGTATTTTGCTCACAACGGGACAAGTCCACGTTTTGCGGCCAGGTACCCATCATCAGCGAGGTTTCCCACTTACCGGCATGGTCAAAACCACCGCATTTGATCTGTGCATCCGCACCAATCAGCGGAATGACTTTGATGTACGAGAACGGATCGTCGCCCGTACCGCAATTCTCATAATAACTGGCGTACGAATCGCTGCCCCACCAGCCTTTGCCCAACGTGTCTTCCATGTATTCCATGGTGACTTTTTTGGCGGCTTTGTGGCACGCAATGGTCATCGGCATCAGACCGGCGTTTTCGGTTTGATGATGCGGCACCAGATAAATATTCTTGATGCCGGCGTAAATCATGGATTTGAGTACGTCGTAAAGATAGGCGGCGTATGTATCCTCGTTTACGTGGAAATGACTCGGTTTCGGTTCACACACCGCATACGAAGCCACACCGTACCAGATCGGCGGACAAATAACGATCTCTTTTTCTTTTTCCAGTTCGCGCAAACAACCCGTCACCACCATGGTATCCGTGCCGCAAGAGGCGTGATGCGCATGGTACTCCAACGTACCGATCGGAATCACAAACGGCACTTTACGGGCGACCGCATCTTCAATCTGGTCATAAAACATATCAATCAGTTGCACTCAAAATCTCTCCTTTACGTTTCCATACGATTAGTGTACATCGTTTTTTTGGCAAAATCAAGTGGTTATCTTCAGATTATCCGGCCCGAATCCGAGCGGCAATAACTCGCCCAGCGTGACTGCACAAGCATCGGTTGCGGTCACCAAATAAAATGTGAAAGTATCACCGCAAAACTCACGCAATGCCTGACGGCATACACCGCAAGGCGAACACACTTGATCGGTCAACACGCCGTTTTTGCCGCCGCAAATTGCCATGGCAGTGAATCGCCGTTTCCCCTCACTGACCGCTTTGAACAGTGCCGTGCGTTCTGCACAGTTGGTGACACCGTATGCGGCGTTTTCCACGTTACAACCGGTATACACCGTACCGTCCTCACACAACAGTGCCGCGCCCACCGTGAATTCGGAATACGGCGCGTAGGCATTGGTCATGGCTTGTTTTGCTAATGCTATTAACTGTTCTTTCACAGCATGTTCACCCCCTCTGCGGGATAGGGCACATTCAAATACGCGGCAACGGTTGCCGCCACGTCCGCGAACGTGGTCCGTGTTCCCAGATCGCGCGCTTTCGGTCCGTAAACAAGAAGCGGCACATACTCACGCGTGTGATCGGTGCTCTCATCCCCCGGATCACAGCCGTGGTCCGCCGTGATGATGAGCAGGTCCTCTTTTGTCAGCATCGGCAAAAACGAACCGAGCCACATATCAAATGCGTTCAGTGCTTCGGCATACCCCACCGCATTGTTGCGGTGACCGTAGATCATATCAAAATCCACCAGATTGACAAAGCAAAGCCCCTCACCCATTCGGGTGACAACTTCGGCGGTTTTTGCCATACCTTCCGCATTGCTGTGTGTGAGGAGGGATTGCGTCACACCGTATCCCGCAAAAATATCGGTGATCTTGCCGACCGCCACCACCTGTTTGCCGTTTTCCTTGATCGCATCCAACACCGTTTTGCGCGGCGGTTCCACCGAAAAATCGCGGCGGTTTGCCGTGCGAGTATAGGCCCCGTTTTGACCCACAAACGGACGGGCGATCACGCGGCCGACGGCATGTTCACCCTGCAAGATCTGCCGCGCCATACGGCAGTATTCATACAGCGTTTCCACCGGCACAATATCTTCATGCGCGGCGATCTGAAACACGCTGTCTGCTGACGTATAGACGATCAGATCACCGCTTTTGACGTGTTCATCACCGTAATCACGAATCACATCGGTGCCGGAATACGGGCGATTGCACAGCACTCCGCGACCGGTACGATTTTTAAATTCGGCAATGATCTCGGGCGGAAAGCCGTCGGGATAAGTCGGCATCGGGTGTTCGGATACAAGACCCGCCAATTCCCAATGTCCCGTGGTGGTATCCTTGCCGTTGGAACTCTCTGCCATGCGGCCAAACGAAGCCTGCGGTTGTTCAGTTGTTCCCAAAAAGTCAAGCCCGACAATGTTGCCGAGTCCTAAGCGAATCAAGTTTGGCACGTGCAGTTTGCCCGTATCGGCACAACTTTTGAGCGTATGCGCGCCGGCATCGCCAAACGCCGCCGCGTCCGGCATCGCACCGCATCCGCAACTATCCAACACAATGAGAAACACTCGTTTCATACTCACAGTTCCTTTGCAATCTTTACCAAGCGGCTGGTTCCCAACCGATGGGCACCAAGTTTCACAAACCGTTCGGCATCCTCCACCGAGGCAATGCCGCCCGCCGCCTTGATCTTCACGTGCGGCGCCACGTATTCCGCAAACAACGCAACGTCTTCCGGTGTGGCGCCGCTTTTCGAAAAACCTGTTGATGTTTTGATATAGTCTGCCCCCGATTGCGATACGATATCGCACATCGCGATCTTTTCTTCCTCGGTGAGTAAGCAGGTTTCAATGATGACTTTCAGAATCTTGTCACCGCACGCCGCTTTCACAGCTTTGATCTCCCTCAGCACGTCAGCATAACGGCGATCACGCAACCAACCGATGTTGATCACCATATCGATCTCATCGGCACCGTTTCGGATGGCGTCTTCGGTTTCAAACACTTTGACAGCGGTGGTACTGTACCCGTTCGGGAATCCAATTACGGTACAGATCGGCAACCGCGTACCAACGTATGCTTTTGCCTGCTTCACAAACGAAGCGGGAATACACACGGAAGCGGTCGCATACGCCATCCCGTCGTCACAGATCGCCTTGATCTGCTCCCACGTGGCATCCGGTGCTAACAATGTATGATCCACTTTCTTTAACAATTCACGCATGGTATCACTCCTCATAATTTGCCACGTCTTGTATCAGTTGTTCCCATGCCTCGGGGTGTTCCACATAGTACAAAGGACACAGTTTTCCCGTCACGTCGTAATGACGGATCAAATCGGTTGCTTCCAATTCATACGTATCGCACAACCAGGCACACAACCGCACAAGAGAGGCATACGTTTGCTCGTTAAATTGTCCCGTTTTATCGGGATGGCACACTTCCACCGAAATGGTATCGCGATTGCGTTCGTTGGTCGCGGAGGATTTTTCGTTCAGCGGTACACACTGGATGATCTCACCGTCCAACCCCACAATAAAATGGGAACTAACCTGTGTGGTGGGTTGATTAAAATAGTTACGGTTGGCTTGGGCGCTCGTGCCGGGGTTTCCCACGTAATGTACGGCAATGTTGTTCACCGCTTCAATCGGCACACCGCGTCGTCCTGCACCGTTGATCTCAATGATCTGTTCATCCACCCAGTCGGGAATACGGATGCTGTCATCGGGTATCAAAAGCGCCGCGCCGATGGCGATCAACACAACGGTCAGCAATGTGACAACCACCGTGGCATATAACGGTTTCGGAGATTTTTGTTTTATAACCGCCGCTTCGGGTTTTGTTTCGACCATGGGAACACGCCCCTTTCTGTATTTAGTGTACCATACCGCGTTTCAAAACGCAACACAACAAAAAGGGGCGCAAGCACACTTGCGCCCCTTTTTTATTCGGAAAGCTCACTGCCGCTTGACTCCTCAAACATCCGGGAAAGTGATGCGGCGGTGAGTTATTCAACATGATTATCCGTAGTGAACGCCCGGCGCTGTCCGCCCGAAAGAAGTCCGACTTAGGCAGTCAAACGTTCCTCAAGTTTCGGATCGGGAATACACTCGCTAACGCGAAAATCTCACATAAAAGATGTGTCAAGTTATCCTAACGCTACCATGCTGAAAACGAGTGCGAACAACGCAACGGTTTCGCAAAGACCGACAACCGTGATATATTGTGAAAAGCCTTTTCCCGTTTCAGCTAAGGCATCTGCACCCGCAGCGCCGGCCTTGCCCTGAAATACAGCCGAAAAAGCCATAGCTACACCGGATGCAATTCCAAGGCCGAGCAAAAAGGCGGGATCAGCAGAGGATCCACTCATCTGCTGCATCAAAAGAAAGCCGTAAATGGTCTGTGTAAGAGGCGCACCTGCGAAAACAGT
>JAFSIB010000006.1 GCA_017440005.1 Clostridia bacterium | reverse complement strand
CATGTCATCCCGAGACCCCATGGCGATGTGGAGAAGATCCTGCCCGTACTCAAATAAGAGTCGTTTGTATGGTTCATGCGGAGAGAGCATCCGCTCTCTCCGCACTCTCCCCATCCACTAATTAAACGAATGAAAAGGTGAGTCACATGATCGTCGGAAAAGTTGTGGGAAGCATCGTTTCCACACGTAAAAATGACAACTTAATCGGCAGCAAATTTATGGTGGTTGAGCCTCTCGCCGATATGGGCGGTAACTCTTCCGGCATCGTTGCGATCGATAACGTCGGCGCCGGTATCGGTGAACTGGTACTGGTTGCGACCGGCAGTGCAGCCCGCATCGGCTGCAATATGGAACATGCTCCTGTTGATGCCGCCATCGTCGGCATCGTGGATAGCGGTATTGGACTGAATAACCATGAACATTAATGAACTCAAAGCCCTTCTCCGTGAAGGCGGTGTTGTCGGCGCAGGCGGTGCCGGTTTCCCCTCTTATGCGAAACTGGACGAACGCGCCGACACCCTGATCCTCAATTGTGCGGAATGCGAACCGCTGTTAAAACTTCACCAGCAACTGCTGGAAAGGCACGCGGAAGAAATTCTCAGCGCATTTGATATGATTGCGAAAATAGTAGGAGCCTCTTCGGTGATCCTCGGTATCAAAGGTCATTATAAACGCACCATTGAAGCCGTGGAACAACACCTGAGCTCCTTTGAAAATATGTCGATCTGCCGTTTGCCGGCCGTGTATCCCGCCGGCGATGAAGTGGTCCTGATCTATGAAGCGACCGGACGGGTCGTACCGGCAGGCGGTCTTCCGATCGCAGTCGGTGTCACGGTGTTTAACGTGGAAACCATTCTCAACGTGGCAGGACTCCTCGGCGGTCAACCGGTCACACACAAATACGTGACCGTGGCAGGCGAGGTTGCCTCCCCCGCCACCTTTAAAGTCCCGATCGGCACTTCGATCAGCGAACTGTTGTCGCTTGCCGGCGGCGTCACAACGCCCCACCCCGCTTACTTAATGGGCGGCCCGATGATGGGCCGTATCGGCAGCAGTTTAGAACCGGTCACCAAGACCACCAACGCGGTGCTCGTGTTACCGGACGATCATCTGCTGATCGAGAAAAAACAGGCAAAACCCTTTATTGATATGAAACGGGCGATGGCCGCCTGTTGTCAATGTAACTACTGCACCGATCTGTGCCCCCGCCACATGCTCGGGCATCCGATCGAACCGCACAAATTCATGCTGTACGCATCCAACGGCATCACAAACGACGCCACACCGTATCTCAACTCGTTTTACTGCGTCAGCTGCGGATTGTGTGAACTGTATTCCTGCGGGCAAGGGTTGGCGCCCCGCACGTTGCTTGCCGAATGTAAAACCGGCTTGCGGAAAAACGGTGTCAAACCGCCCGTCCCCACCCCCGCACCGGTAAATCCGGCACGCGAGCTCCGCAAAGTACCGATGGATCGGTTGATGGCACGGCTCAAACTCACACAGTACAACGTGGACGCGCCGCTTTCTGATGCCGTTCCCGCACAGAAAGAATTGCGGATCTTACTTTCACAACATATTGGCGCTCCCGCCAAAGCGGTGGTTGCCGCCGGTGACAAAGTGGTTGCCGGTCAGGTGGTCGCCGAAGCGGCGGAGAACGCGCTCAGCGTCAACATTCACGCTCCTGTAAACGGTACGGTTCGCTCGGTAAGCGACACCGTCATCACACTCACGAAGGAGGATGCGATATGAAAAAAGCGATCGGTATGATCGAATATAAGACGGTATCCTCCGGTATGTTGGCTACCGACCGCATGGTCAAGACCGCCGAAGTGGAGGTGCTGGAAGCCAGCACCGTCTGCCCCGGCAAGTACATGGTGTTGATCAGCGGTGAACTTTCCGCAGTACGGGCGGCGGTGGATGCCGCCTCCGCGCACTATCCCGATGCTCTGATCGACAGTTTTGTACTGGGTAATCCGCACGAAACCATTTTCAGCGCGTTATACGGTTCCACCGATATCGGCGCACCGAACGCACTCGGCGTTTTGGAAACCTTCACGGCAGCCGCCGCCATTGTTGCCGCCGACGTTGCCGCCAAAACGGCGCAGGTCGAACTGGTGGAACTGCGGTTGGCACGCGGCATGTGCGGAAAATCCTACTTATTGCTCACCGGCGAGATCGCCGCAGTGGAAGCTGCGATCCGCAAAGCGCAGGCAGGTGCCGGAGAAAACGGCATGTATCTTGACAGCGCGATCATCCCCCATCCCGACGAGAAAATGTGGCGCAGTATCCTGTAACACAACGCAGATCATTCTAACGAAAAGGAGGTCATGGCGATGCTCGCAATTGAACGGCGGAATGCAATTCTCGCACAGTTGTCACAAAACGGAAAAGTCATTGTTGCGGACTTAAGCCGTGACTTCGGTGTGACGGAAGAAACCATTCGCCGCGATTTGGAAAAGCTGGATAAAGAAGGCCTGGCAAAGAAAACGCACGGCGGCGCGGTCGCAACGCAGACCATGAACACCGACTTGCCGTTCAGCGTGCGCAAACGCGCCAACGTAGAACGCAAACAGCGCATCGCCCAAATGATCGGCGATATGATCCACGACGGCGATTACATCATGCTGGATGCCAGTTCCACGGCGATCTTCGTCACCAAATATATTAAATCCCGCAAAAACATCACCCTCATCACCAACTCGGTGGAGATCTTGTTGGAACTTGCCGACAAAGAGGGGTGGAACGTCTTATGCACGGGCGGCGCGCTCAAAGAAGGGGCGCTCGCCATGGTCGGCACCACCGCCGAAAAAATGATCCGCGGTTTCCACGTGGACCTGGCGGTGTGTTCTTCCAAAGGCTTGGATATGTCGATGGGCGTCACCGATTCCAACGAAAAAGATTCTCAGATCAAACAAGCCATCTTCGCCGCCGCCAACCGTAAAGTGTTGGCGATCGACGCCACAAAATTTGATAAGATATCCTTTGTAAAAGTATGCGATATCAGTGAAGTTGACACGATCGTCACCGACGAAAAACCGTCGGATCGTTGGACAGAATACTTGAAAAACAAGGATGTTGAATTAATTTACTGACGGCAGGCGCAACAGCCTCGCGTCGGCAGTCCCACCAATAAAGATACCTAATCACGAAAGATACATGAATTCTGTAAGGAGTGATCGAAATGGCAACAACACTTTCGGAAGCTGAGATCAAGAAGGTTGTCAGTCAAGTATTAAACCGTATGCAAACCACCCCTGCCACCTCCTGGGATTCCACCCAGTACGGCGGTCGCAAATTGATCGGCATCTACGAAGATATGAACGATGCCATCAAAGCAGCGGAAGCGGGTTACCGTGCGATCCGCGCCATGAGCGTGGAAGAGCGCGAAAAGATCATCACCGAGATCCGCAAACGCACCCGTGAAGAAGCCGGTATCATGGCAGAACTCGGCGTAGCGGAGACCGGTATGGGCCGTGTGGATCACAAGCGCGCCAAACACTTGCTGGTTGCGGATAAGACACCCGGCACAGAGGATATCGTATCCAACGCCAAAACCGGCGATAACGGCTTAACGCTCATTGAAATGGCGCCGTTCGGTGTGGTGGGTGCGATCACCCCCAGTACCAACCCCAGCGAAACCGTCATCTGCAACAGTATCGGTATGATCGCTGCGGGTAACGGTGTGGTGTTCAACCCCCATCCCAACGCGATCGCCACTTCCAACTATGCCGTTGACCTCATCAACCGCGCCTGCAAAGCGGCAGGCGGTCCTGACGTGCTCGTGTGCTCCATGGTAAAACCCACCATGGAATCCGCCGCCGTCATGCAGTCGCATCCGTCCATCCGTTTGCTCGTTTGCACCGGCGGCCCCGGTGTGGTGCGTGCGGTACTGTCGTCCGGTAAAAAAGCTATCGGTGCCGGTGCGGGTAACCCGCCCGTTATCGTGGACGATACCGCCGACATCGCCAAAGCCGGTAAGGACATTATCGACGGTTGCACCTTTGATAACAACCTGCCCTGCATTGCGGAAAAAGAGGTCTTTGCGTTCCGTAACATCGCCGACGAACTGATCTCGGTCATGCTGCGCAACGGCGCTTATCAGATCAACGCCAATCAGGCAAAACAACTGGCCGATATCGTGCTGGTCAACAAGACCGATAAAAACGGCAAAACGAAGACCATCGTCAACCGTGACTGTGTCGGCCGCGATGCCGACGTGTTGCTTGCCAAGATCGGTATCAACGTCAGCAAAGATATCCGTTGCATCATCTGTGAAGCGGATTTCGATCACCCCTTCGTACAGCACGAATTGATGATGCCCATCCTGCCCATCGTGCGTGTGGACAACATCGATGAAGCGATCGAACTGGCCTGCAAAGCGGAGCACGGCAACCGCCACACCGCTCACATGCACTCCAAGAACATTGATCATCTGTCCCGTTTCGCCAAAGCGGTGGAAACCACCATTTTTGTGAAAAATGCTCCGTCGTATGCCGGTATCGGCTTCGGCGGCGAGGGGCATACTACCTTTACGATCGCCGGTCCGACCGGTGAGGGTATCACCTCGGCGCGCAGCTTTACGCGTCAGCGCCGTTGCGTGATGGCGGACAGCTTCCGCATCATTTAAAGAAAGGAGATCCACCGAATGGCATACGATGCTTCGTTAGTTTCTGAAATCGTCAGCCGCGTCATCGCAGAGGTCGGCACGGCTCCCAAGGCGGATAACACCGTACCGGTCGGCGTATCTAACCGCCACATTCATCTTTCCAAAGAGCACGTGGAGATCCTGTTCGGCAAAGGGTATGAACTGACCCCCTTAAAAGATCTGTCGCAACCCGGTCAGTATGCGTGCAAAGAGGTGCTCACCATCGTGGGACCTGCGATGCGTCCCATCGAAAACGTGCGCGTGCTCGGCCCTGTGCGTAAAGCGTCGCAGGTGGAGATCTCCCGCACCGATTCGTTTGTGCTGAAAGTCAAACCGCCGGTACGTGAGTCCGGTGACATTGCGGGTTCCGCACCCGTCACCATTATCGGCCCCAAAGGTGTTGTCACCTTAAAAGAGGGTTGCATCATTGCTAACCGCCACATTCACATGAGCGAGGAAGACGGTAAAGCGTTCGGCGTCAAAGACGGCGAGTACGTAACCGTTAACGTGGACGGGGAACGCCGCACCACGTTCTACGATGTGCAGGTTCGTGTCAACAAAGCATTCCGCCTGGAAATGCACGTTGACACAGACGATGCCACCGCCGCCGGTATCGGCACCGGCTTCAAATTAAAAGTCGTAAAATAATGCAAAAATACGAGCGCCCGCTATCTTATAGATAGCGGGCGCTCGTTTCCATAGTCTGCACTTGACCTTTTTGGCAAAATAGAGTAAAATTAGAATGTATTGATATGCCCGTACGGGCAGAAAAGAGGTTCATTATGCTGGTATCTCCCTCCATTTTAACGTGTGATTTTGCTCATTTGGAGCAGGAACTGCAATTCGTCAAACAAAGCGGTGCCGATATGGTACACCTCGACGTGATGGACGGTGTGTTTGTGCCGAACCTGAGTTTCGGTCCTCCCGTCATTGAGCGGTTGCGTCCGTGTTCCGATATGTTTTTTGACGTTCATCTGATGATGGAATATCCCGATCGGTTGATCGAAGCGTTTGCCAAAGCTGGTGCGGATCTGATCAATTTCCACGTGGAAAGCAAAGCTCCGATCGCCGAAACATTGGACAAGATCCATGCGCTCGGCAAAAAAGCCGCTCTCACCATCAAACCCAAAACACCGGCAAGCGCCGTGTTCCCGTATCTCGATAAAGTAGACATGCTTTTGGTCATGACGGTGGAACCCGGTTTCGGCGGTCAGTCGTTCATGGCGGATATGATGCCCAAACTCGGCGAGTTGCGTGCCGAGATCAACCGTCGCGGTCTGTCGGTACAGTTGCAGGTGGACGGCGGTATCGCCTCCAAAACCGCACCGATCGCCGCTGCCGCCGGCGCGGATATTGCCGTTGTCGGCAGTGCGCTCTTTAACGCGTCGGATGCCGCTGCGCTGGTTGCGGAGATTCATACGCTTCGCACAAACGGTTAAGCGCATCCCCCACTGTTACAGCGGCGGTATGTTCTTCGACCAAAGCAGCAACCGCCTCTCCCTCGCCGACAAACGTTCCGAATTCTTCGGCAAATCGGCAGACGCGCCGTATCGGTCCAAACCCGGCATATACGATCAGTAAGTACCCCTGCTTTTGCCGGTACAACGATGCACACGGCAACACGGCGTCTTTATGTGCGGTGTGAAGTGTTTTCGCAAACTGCAACAAATCTTCCGCTGTTTCCAGGCGGTACACACGGGGTGCGACCGCCCAGAATTTTTGGCGGCATCCGCTGAATAAAAACAGGCAGCCGCCCTCCAGCGGTAACGCCTCCACCGTGACAGTGCCTTCCGGGAACACCATCCGTTGACGGGCAACCGCCAATAAGCGGCGCAGTGCACGGTCCGTGCTCGGTTCACCCACCTGCATGGTATCGGTATTCAAACCCCAACGCGCCAACTCGTTGCTTGTCATCCATATTCGTAATTCGCCGCTGTTAAGCGGTTCCATTTTCATCCGAAATACCTCCCCTTACAAAGGTTCTCTACCTCCATCATATTAGCGGGACAGGCTCTTTGCAAGAGGTGAATTTTGGATATTTTGTTTTCAGAAAGGTGTGATGCGTATGTTGCCTCGCCACGGGATTCGGCTTCCGTTCCAAAAAGAACCGGCGCGATCGCAACCCACTGCAGAACTCACGGATATTTCCCAAGTTATCCTGCCGTTCTCATACGCAACCGAAGCATCCGTTATGCCGGCAGTATCGTTGTACGATACGGTCAATAAAGGCACGCCCCTCTCCACCATCGAAGATGATCCGATCGCCATTGTCTGCTCCAGTGTAATGGGCGCCGTCAGCGGAGAGAGGGAAATTCAGCACCCGTTATACGGTACTTTACACTGTGCCGTCATCGACTGCATGCCGTCTTTGCCCGCTCCCGAAGTCCCCGTCCCCTTGACCGAGGAATTGACGGTAGAACAAATTCTGGAAACGGCAGAATCTGCCGACATCATTGACGAACTGGACGGTGTGCCGTTGATCTTAAAATTACGCGAATGGCAACAGTCCGGCTGCGACTTTTTGGCAGCAGACGGTATTGAGATCGAGCCATTCGCTTCCAGCGCCTGTGCCGTTTTGCGCGAACATCCCGAGCAAGTGCTGGAAGGTCTTCGTCTGGCGGCTTTGTGTGTCGGTGCCGCGCGGTATCACATCGCCGCGTGTCTGCCCGGCAGTATCCGCCGTGCGATCACACACCGTATCGGCAAAGATTATCTGTATCAAACAGACTCTCTGTACCCCAAAGCCGAGCCCGTCCGTTTCGGAAAACGTGACGGGCGGTATACGGTCAAATACGGCTCCGCTGTGCAAAAAATCGGCGTACAAGCATGCTTGGCATTATACCGCGCCGTGTATCTTGGTGAAAGCCATGACCGCTGCACCGTCACCGTTGCAGGCGATGCCGTGCCTCACCCGCAAAACGTGTCCGTGCCGTTCGGCACCACCGTCCAACAAGTGTTAGCATACTGCGGCATAACCGAACCGCCGGATTACCTGGTACTGGGTGAACAAATGACCGGCACGACCGCACTCACCATGGATATCCCGATCCTGGCGGGCATGACCTGTCTGCTGGCGTTTACCGCCAAAGCGATCCGCCCGATCCAGACCCGCACCTGCATTGGTTGCGGCCGTTGTGTTCAGGTGTGCCATGCGGATCTGTTGCCGTTTGAGATCAATCGGCGTTTTCGTAACATGCATTATGAACGTTTGCGCAACCTATCGCCGGAACGGTGTGACGGTTGCAACGCCTGCTCATATATCTGCCCGTGCGGCATTGATTTAGCCGCCACGATCGAGGAAGCCAAACACATCGGCAACACCGTTGCCGTGGAACTGGAGGGGGATACTGATGCTTAAACCGTCTTCCGCGCCCTATCTGCGCAATGCACAGCGTCCCGCCTACCAATCGTACGGCGTGTTGCTGTGTCTGGTCCCCTTGATCGTACTGGCGTATGTGCATTACGGTATACGCCCGTTATTACTGGTCTTATCCGGCATGCTGGGTGCGATCTTCACCGAATTCGTATGCGGATTATTCCGCCACGGCCGCCCCAAAATATCGGATGCCACCTGTATTGTTACCGGCAGTCTGATCGGTGCCATGATGTCCCCCCTCACCCCGTTCTGGGTACCGATGATCGGTTCCGCTTTTGCCATCGGTGTTGCGAAAATGCCGTTCGGCGGTACAGGCCGTAATATTTTCAACCCCGCCGCCGCAGGCATGGCGTTTTGTGCAGTTTGTTTTCCCACGCGGTTGTTTGTGTATCCGGATCCCGCCTTTACAAACTCTCTGCCGCTGTGGGATACCTCTGCCGTGGTAACCGCCGCCTCGCCTACCGCACAACTCAACAGCGGCGGCACCACGTCTTACGGTTGGGTCTCTCTGCTCAGCGGTGACTTTCCGGGTCCGATCGGCTCTATCGGCGTGTTGATCCTGCTCGCGTGCGCCGTGTATCTGTTCATGCGGCACTCGGCATCCCCGCTCATCTTGTTGCCGTACTTGCTGGTCTGCACGATCATTGCGGCGTTGTTTCCCCGTGCCGCCTCGGTGGATACCGTTACCAGTATCTCCCTGGAACTTTGCACCGGCCTTTTATTGTTTTCCGGTGTGTTTCTTTTGAATGATCCGGTCACCGCACCGCGGTTCTGGCTTGCACGTATTTTGTACGGCGTATTAGCCGCCATCGCAACCATGTTGTTGCGGCACTTCGGCCGTTTTGAATGTTCGGAATTTTTCGCCGTTATGTTGGTCAATTCGTTTTCACCGTTGCTGGACCGCTCCTGTTGGCGATTGACAGCCTATATCAAGCGCAAATCGGAGGAGGTGTCCCGCACATGAAGCCCTCCGTCCAACGCTTTTTCACAACGGTTTGGGACGCATTCTTACCGAATAACGTCGTGTTGGTGCAAGCCCTCGGCCTGTGCCCCATTCTGGCAATGGGTATCAACCTGCAATACGGCGTTACCTTATCTGTGTGCACGATCGTCACATTGGTGCTCACGGATCTGATCTTCGCGTTAATCCAAAAATACATCGCCAAACAATTACAGGCGCCTGCTTACGTGTTGCTCGCCTCGGCTTTCCTTTTCGGTGCTGCCGTGTTGGTACACGTAGGAATATCCGCGGAAATTTACGCGCATCTGTACTTGTTTTTGCCGCTCATGGCGGTAAACACATTGTATGTATACCGATGTGTCATTGCTCCCTCCGTCACACCGACTCTGCTGTTGCGTCTTGCCGATTCCATCGGCACGGCTTTCGGCTTCAGTTTGGTATTATGTGTTGCCTCCGCTTTGCGTGAAATGGCGATTTACGGTACTCTGTGGGGCATCCCGCTCGGCTATGAAGCCCGCTTCCCGGAAGCCTCACATCCGTTTATCGGCTTTGTGCTGCTCGGTTTCATGGCAGCGGCGTTACAATGGGTCAAGACCCTATCCCACCGCAAACATTCACAAGAGGAGGTGGATGTATGAGCACCTTTATCGGTACCGTTCTCACGTTTTTGATTACGGCAACCATGCAAAATCTGGTGTTGACCAGCGGTTTTGACGCCTCGCTCATGCTCAAGATCACACGTCAACCGCGGCAGATCGTCCGCTTCAACGTGCTGTTGTTGCTGTTCTCGGTCACGACCACCTGTATCTTTTACCCCATTGACCGTGTATTACCCACCACCTGGATCCTGCGTATGTTGCGCCCGCTCATCATTGTGTGTATCACGTGTATTTTGTATATTGCGGCAATTCTGATCTTGAATCGGTTGCCCCATATTCAACGCCGTGTTCGCCACCTGCTTCCGCTCACCGCGTTTAACAATGTGGTGATCGGCGTGGCTCTTCTGTTAAATCTGCAGGTCTCGGTCTCTTTCTGGCAAGCGGTAGCCGTTGCCATCGGTGCTTCCGTCGGATTCTGGCTGCTTTGTGCCGTCACCGCCGAAGTGGTCGAACGGCTGGACAACCCCGAAATCCCGTCTTCTTTCCGCGGCTTACCGGGTATTTTGGTATTTCTCGGCTTGTTCGCATTGGCGCTGATGGGCTTCTCCTCGGTTCTGAAACTGACCTGATTGAGGTATGCTATGACACCCTATGCTGCTTTTTTTGATCTCGACGGCACGCTTGCCGTTCAGAATCAACCGCCCTTCCCCGCCGACGTTGCGGCAATGCGCGCCTTCCGTGCACGCGGGAACTATCTGTTTTTGTGCACCGGCCGCTCCACCGGATATTTGTATGCCGATATTCTGGATATCGGCTTCGATGGCATCGTGGCGGGTGCCGGTGCGTACGTATCGGTCGGGGACGAACTGCTTTATCATGCATTTATCCCCCAAGAAGACCTCCCGCTCATTCAACACGCTTTTGAGGATTCGTTCTCCACACTCATCATGGAAACGGAACGGTGTATGGTGCAGTTGGCATCCGCAAGAGCCGATAAACTGGTGCCCACCTATCCGCGTATTTACACAGCCGCCGAATGGCAACAACAATATGCCGATGAGATAGTAACCAAGTTAACGGTCTACGGCCCAATTCCCGAGGTCATTGTCCCGTACGTGGAACAACACTTGGACATCATCCGCCACGGGCACTATGAAGAAGTCGTCCCAAAAGGGTGCTCCAAAGCTGACGGCATCCGCCGTGTTTTGGAACATCTGCATCTGCCGCGTGAGCAGAGCATCGGTTTTGGTGACAGCATGAACGATTACGATATGATCCGTTACGTCGGACTCGGTGTCGCCATGGGCAACGCCGCAGACGCGGTCAAAGCAATCGCCGACCGCGTAACCGCCCCGTTTGATCAGGGCGGCGTAGCACAGATCTTACAAGAATATCTGTAACGAAAGGCGATTTCATTATGAAAAAAGCACTCTTGGCAGTCGTTATCACGGCATTGATATCCATTCTGGTGATGGCCATTTTCTACCAAACGCTGGAATTCGGCCTGCTGGCGGCCATCGTTACGATGGGTGGTTTCATCATTTATTTTAACGAGAAAAAACAATAAACAAGACCTCGGCGAATTTCGCCGAGGTCTTGTTTATTTGCTTTCTGTGATCGTTCCGCCGCCGACCACTACGTCGCCGTCGTAAAACACCACGGCTTGTCCCACCGTGATCGCCCGTTGCGGTTGTGAAAACCGCACGCGTACACGTGACTCACCGTACGGCTCGATCACCGCTACCGCTTCGCGTTGTGAGTACCGCGTTTTCGCAGTCACCGTCATCGGTTCCGTCAAGTCATCAAATGCAATCCAGTTTACACGGTCCGCAATCAACTCGCTCGTGAACAGATCTTCACTTTTTCCAAGGGTCACCGTATTGTGTGCAGCATCCTTGCGCACCACAAACCGCGGCTCCCCGAACGCCACACCAAGGCCTTTGCGTTGACCGATGGTATACCCGATCATCCCGGTGTGCTGACCGATGACTTGTCCGTTCATATCCAGAAAATCGCCGGCTTTTCGCACAAGACCCATTTCCTGCTCTAAAAAAGCCGCGTAATCGCCGTTTGGAATAAAACAGATATCCTGACTGTCCGGTTTGTTGGCGATCTCCCAGCCCTGTTCTGCTGCCAATACGCGCAGGCCTGCTTTTTTGTGCTCTCCCAACGGGAACAGCGTATGCGCCAGTTGATGCTGTGTGAGCGAATATAACACGTAACTTTGATCTTTGGATGTGTCCAACGCTTTTTTCAGCAAATACCGCCCGTTCTCCGCGCGTTCGATCCGTGCATAGTGACCGGTCGCCACCGCATCGAACCCTTCTGCCAACGCCTGCTCCAATAAGACCCCAAACTTGATCTCTCGGTTACATACAATACATGGGTTCGGCGTGGCACCTGCCGCGTACGTATCCGCAAAATCGCGGATCACCGTATTGCGAAAAGCATCGCGGCAATCCACTGCACGGTGCGCGATTCCCAACCGCGCGGCGGTTAAGCGCGCATCCTCGGTATCGCGGGAAGAACCGCACGCACTGCCTTCGGTCAATAATAACGTGATTCCCTCTACCGTATAACCTTGCTGTTGCAAGAGCCATACTGCCGCGGAACTGTCCACACCGCCGCTCATGCCAACCAAAACTCTTTTCACGGTTCTCCCCTCCTTTTCATAACGTGACACAAGTATAACACACCAACGAACGAAGTGCAATATCGTTTCTCCGTGTGCCCTGCGACACAAAAAGAAAAGACAAGTCTTTCGACTTGTCTTTTTGTGGAGCTACCGATCCGATTCGAACGGACGACCTGCTCATTACGAGTGAGCTGCTCTACCTGCTGAGCCACGGTAGCATATCGCTTCACGTATTATAACAAACATCACGGCACTCGTCAAGAGATTTTTTTACATCCGACGCCTTTTTTCCCTTTTTGCTTGTCACCGCGCCGTTTTTGTGGTATGATGAATGCAATTATGGATTAAATCGAGGTGTTACCGTCAATGGGATTGTTAAAAGCCCTGTTCGGCGATTACAGTAAACGTGAGATCAAACGCGTGCAACCGCTTTGTGACCGCGTTCTGGCGTTGGAAGAAACTTACCGTGCAATGGATGAAGCCACCCTGAAAGCGCAGACCGCCATTCTGCGTGATCGGCTTACAAGCGGAGAAACAACGGACGATATTTTACCTGAGGCATTTGCCACCTGCCGCGAAGCCTGCGACCGTGTACTCGGTATGCGTCCGTTCCCGGTACAGATCCTCGGCGGCATCATTTTACATCAAGGCCGCATTGCGGAAATGAAGACCGGTGAAGGTAAAACGTTGGTGGCCACGCTGCCGGCATACTTGAATGCGCTGACCGGTGACGGTGTGCACATTGTCACGGTGAACGATTATCTGGCGCGCCGCGACAGCGAATGGATGGGAAAAGTATACCGGTATTTGGGACTCACGGTGGGCTTGATCGTGCACGATCTGGATAACGACGGTCGCCGCGCCGCCTATGCCGCCGACATCACGTACGGCACCAACAATGAACTCGGCTTTGACTATCTGCGCGACAACATGGTGATCTATAAAGAGCGCAAAGTCCAACGCGGGCATCATTACGCTATCGTGGACGAGGTAGACTCTATCTTGGTGGACGAAGCGCGTACCCCGCTCATCATTTCGGGTCAAGGCGACAAATCCACCGACCTTTACAACCAAGCCGATAAATTCGCCCGCACGTTGCGTCTGTTCAAGATCAAGGAAATGGATACCAAGGAAGAACAGGACACCGTGGACGGCGATTACATCGTGGACGAAAAGGCACGTACCGCCACTTTAACACAAAGCGGTGTGAAAAAGGCCGAGGACTATTTCCACGTGGATAATCTGATGGACCCCGATAACGTCACCCTGCTCCATCATATCAATCAAGCCATCAAAGCGCGCGGCGTTATGCACCGCGATATCGATTACGTGGTCAAAGACGGTCAAGTCATCATCGTGGATGAATTTACGGGCCGTCTGATGTTCGGACGGCGGTATAACGAAGGCTTGCATCAGGCAATCGAAGCCAAAGAAAACGTGAAAGTCGAACGCGAAAGCAAAACACTCGCCACCATCACGTTCCAGAACTATTTCCGTCTGTATAAAAAGCTGTCGGGCATGACCGGTACCGCCATGACCGAGGAAACCGAATTCCAGCAGATCTACCACCTCGACGTAGTGGAGATCCCCACCAACAAACCCATGGTACGTCGTGATCTGTCCGACGTGATCTATAAAACCGAAAACGGCAAATTCAACGCCGTTATCGATCAGATCATCGATTGCCACAACCGTCAGCAACCTGTACTGGTCGGTACGATCTCGATCGAAAAATCCGAAAAACTGTCCCGCATGCTCAAAAACCGCGGTATCCCGCACGAAGTGCTCAACGCGAAACATCATGAAAAAGAAGCGGAGATCGTGGCGCAGGCGGGTAAGATCGGCGCCGTCACCGTCGCCACCAACATGGCCGGTCGCGGTACCGATATTCGACTCGGCGGCAACGCGGAATTTTTAGCAAAAGCCGAAATGCGCCGTATGGGCATCCCCGAAGAACTCATCATCGAATCCACCGCATTCGGTGAGACCGATAACGCCGAGATTCTCAGCGCACGGGACACGTTCCGCGAACTGGAACAAAAATACCGCGAAGAGATCCGCCCCGAAGAAGAAGCTGTCAAAGCGGCAGGCGGTCTTTATATCATCGGTACCGAACGCCATGAATCCCGCCGTATTGACAACCAGTTGCGCGGCCGTGCCGGTCGTCAGGGCGATCCGGGTACCACCCGTTTTTACCTGTCACTGGAAGACGACCTCATGCGTCTGTTCGGCGGTGAACGCATGAACACCATGATGGAAATGCTCGGTGTGGACGAAACCATGCCGATCGAAAACCGCATGTTGACCGGTGCCATTGAATCGGCGCAAAACCGCGTGGAAGAACGCAACTTCGGCATCCGCCGCAGTGTGTTGCAGTATGACGACGTCATGAACCGTCAGCGTGAATTGATTTACGATCAACGCAACAAGGTACTCAACGGCGAGGACGTCCGTCACTCCATTCTGGGCATGATCCGTGAATCCATCGAAACCACCGTCAACACGTATACGGTGAACGACATGGATCACGGTGAATGGAACATGGATGGCCTGCGTGAGTATTACACCGGTTGGCTGATCCAACCCACCGATCTGCAATTCACCGCGCAGGAACTGGAAGACCTGGAACGCGCCGACATTGCCGAGAAACTCATTGCCATCGCCGAGGATGTCTATGATAAGAAAGAGCAGGAATACGGCGAAACACTCATGCGGGAATTGGAACGCGTTGTGTTGCTCAAAACCGTGGACCGCTATTGGATGGATCACATTGATAACATGGACGAACTGCGTAAAGGCATCCACCTGCGCGCGTACGGTCAACACGATCCGGTCGTGTTGTACCGCAAAGAAGGTTTTGATATGTTTGACGGCATGATCGCCGCCATCCGCGAAGATACCGCCCGTTTGATGCTCACCGCGCAGATCCGCCGTGAGGAAGGTCCGAAACGCGAAGAAGTCGCCAAACCCATGGCAACCTCCGCCGACGGCACCGATGTCAAGCGTTCGGTACGCAAAACCGAAGCACAAAAAATCGGCCGCAACGATCCCTGCCCCTGCGGCAGCGGCAAAAAATACAAAAAATGCTGCGGTCGCAGCGACAATCAAGAATAAGTAAAAGCACCCCATCGGAAGATGGGGTGCTTTTGTTATTGAAAATCAAAGGAGATCACAGGTGTTTCTTCACTGCCGCCCCAGTTGCTCACAGGAACCAACATCAATGCGTCAAGCGGTTGCTCCACCGACACGTGGTACGCACGTTTACGGTTATCCGTTACGGTAAGCAACGGGATCTGTTCACCGTTGCGTTCACCCACTAACCGAAATTCGCGGCACAACATCGTCGGCATGTGCATCTGCGGACTGTTGCGGCGGCGGTTCGCGCGCGTCGAACGTGTCTGTTCCGTGACCGAACCCGGTAACGTGCGCCGATTCAAGTCACTGCAAAACACGAGATGCACCGCAGATACGGTACATTCCGCAAAGCGATATACAATCGGGCTGTTATGGGGAACCACACAAGCGCAACTGCGTTCGTCGGTGTGATAGATTGCATGCGCCCGATCCTGCCCATTACGCAATACGTCACTGCCGCCCTGCAGATCTGCCGTTTTGCAAACCGACGAAATCGTGCGGGTCTTGGACGGCAAAAAGCAATCGCTGTTAAGCAACAGTTCCTGTACACGGTGCATCCGTGTCAAATACACGTCATGCGGACGCAACTGTTCTTTCACCGCCACCGATGCGGCTTTCCCCACCGCTTCACCCAATAACCCGCATGTCGCCATCACGCGGATACTGCTCATGGCGGTGTGTGTCATGCTAATGTTGCGTCCCGCAAAAAACAGGTTGTCCACGTTTTTGGAATACAAGGCGCGGTACGGCAACGAATACGGTGCCGGTGTCTGCACGTTGGTATTGGGTGTGCCGCGGTGATAAAATCCGCCGGGATAATGATCGTCCAACGGCCATCCGCCGTAAGCGATCTCATCGTCAAATACCACGTTATCCGAAATGTCCCGTTGCGTAATGCAGTACTCACCACACATTCGGCGCGATTCGCGCTTGCCGGGTAAAAAGCCGAGAAAATCCAGATCCCAGTTATCCGCCTCAAATTTTTTCGAGTTTTTGATATAATCCCATGTTCCGAGCGCCAACCCCAATAACTCATCGCGCAATGTTTCTGTGTCTGCAATGGTATCACGGTCACCGCCGAGTTCCAGATACCAAAAATTCTCGTTGTCTTTGTTCAGATCGGGGTCGCGCTTTTCAAAATCACGCTCTGTCAGTTTGGCACTCCACGTCGGCGGTATAAAGCGAATCGGCTCTTCGGTTTCTCTGCCGCCGATCAGGCACGACATACCCATTGTCATGTTGTCTGCTGTGCTTACAACGGTATCTTCTGAAAATTCTGTTCCCGCTTCCCGCCCGATACGGAACTGTGCATTGCACAGCGGTGCTAAAATACTGTCACCGGAACTGTCGCAATAAAATGCCGCCTCCACCTCGTAAAAACACTGGGTGGTCATTTGATATCCCGTTACACGTGTAATGCGCGTATCCCGTCCGTGGGCATACGCATCCAACTCGGTTTTGGCATCCATACAGGTACAATTGAGCAGCAACTCAATATTCGGTTCACGGCGCACAAAATCATACAGTACGCTGTCCCATATCGCGTAACTTTTAGTAGGATTCCGATACAAGTTCTCCAGCGCGATTTCTTCCACAATTCCCGTTTCCCGATTGTTTTCGCCCTGCGCACCGCAGATCCACATACGGATCTCGGAAGATGCGTTCCCGCCAAGTACCGGCCGTTCGTGCATCAGTACAACGTGCAACCCCTCACGCGCGGCAGAAATTGCCGCCGACATACCGGCAATACCGCCGCCCACCACGCACAAATCGCAACAAATGGTTTTTCTTGTTAACATATCCCGAATCCCCTTGCATCTGTTTGTTCGATATGATACCATTGTATCAATACTTTTTGTCTTTGTATTGTGGCTTTGTGCTAAAAAGTATAAAAATAATGCATTTTGGTGATCACATGAACCGTTTGGTGGAACATATCGTATCCTACCTGTCATATCTCAACACCGCCCTGTCCCTGCATACCTCCGTTCACCTGTGCCGCAAGGCATTGGAACGGTTAAACGGTGAGGATTGGCAGCGGTTAGCCGTCTATAATGCGCATCGTCACCCCTATTGCACCCTTGTCAAGAATACCAAATGGGATCGTTGCCTTGCGCAACAAGAAGAGATTCACACACAAAAAACAGACGGCGCATTGTGTACCGTTTGCCACGCGGGGGTATATCAGTATATCCGTCACATCTACAAAGAGGGTCAACCCGTAGGATTCGTTGCGGTCAGCGGTTATCGGTCAAATGAACCGCCGCCAAACATGGATCCCATGCTTTGGGAAGAATATCTGAACAACGATCTGCCATATACCCTCTGCGAGGCAGTCATCCCGCCGCTGTGTATCATGATGGAGCAACTGCTCACACAATCCCACCGCCGCCCAAATGAGGAAAATGCCGTGTTGCAATACCTCAACGAATACCATGCTGACGTCACGCTCGACGATGTGTGCGCACAGTTTCACAAAAGTCGGTCACATATCAGTCACATGTTCAAAACCACCTACGGCGTGTCCATCCGCACGTATTGCAACCAACTGAAACTGGACGATGCCCGCAAACTGCTTCTTTCCACCGATCGTTCGGTCACCGACATCGCATTGGATACAGGGTTTGGGGATACCAGTTATTTTATCCACCTGTTCCGTCAAACCTACGGCACGTCCCCTCTGCGTTATCGCAAAACTTTTCGGTAATATCTTGTGGATATGAAGAAAATATGGTATACTGTCAAATAATCTCGGATGTCAAAGGAGAAAACGTATATGAAACTCGGTATCGTCGATGCACTTACCGAATTCATATCTCAACATATCTCCTCAAATGCTGATAAAGCTTGATAACCACCATATTTCTAAAACACATAAATTTATGTAACTCTATGCCTTTCCATACGAAAATGGCGTAAAAATGGCGTAGAGAAAATCAGCAGACAGCCTGCGAAAAAGTGTATACTGCTACCACAAACAAACACCCGGCGGTAAGTCCAAAAGGACTCATCGCCGGGTGGTTTTATCATCCATTCATTTTTTGTCACGCCAATGGTAGTATCTTCCGTCCACCAAAGCGACCGGGAAGAAATACAAGAACAGGGGCATTGGCGGAGTGCATTTATACATTCAGTCCTTTTATCGTAACATAAAACACAGTCACCCGTCAAAAATACGGATATTCTCCTTATTTTACCGTTACTATGTGATTCCCTGCCGTAGCCACCGCCGATCCGCTCACCGGAACACCGTCCAGCAAAACGCAACTGTTAACTGTTTGCTGATGCAACACCGTACTCTGCATACAGCACAGGACATATTCATTCTCGACTGTCTTGGTCAATGATGCAGCGGTATCCTCTGTCCAGAGAAATCCGTCTTCCAATAGCGTGATCTCCCGTATCTGACCCTCCGTTACAGAGAAGTCGGCGGCAGCGCCGGAAGTGATTACCTGCACCTGCTTAGTATTGCCCGCCACCGTCCAGTCGGTGTTGAGCAAATACAGCTTATCGGGGCATGTATCCTCGCCCCATACTGAAAAATAGATATCCTCGCAGTCGCCCGCCAGTCGGACGTGATGCTCCGCCGTTTCGGACAACAAGGTGTCCAAAACAGTCGGCATCAACGACTTAAGGCGTTCATGGCCGGGATAGGCGTAGGTGCACAGCAGATAGACCCAACCGCATCCTACGCGATGGCGCACCACCAACGGCTGACCACTCGCCCGATCCTTGACTACAACCTCAGCACCGCAGAGTTCGATCTCAGCCAAGTAACACGGACCGTCCTCTTCCTCATCTATATTGGGACGGCGGATCCCTTCAAAGGTCACCGGCACCGTTTGCTGCCAAGGGCCACAGAACTCGCCATCGGAGAACTGTGCCTTTCCGCAGGCACCCACGCGCACGCCGCACAGCGTGCGTACATCGCCGTCGCCATAGAGCTGCAGATCCCTCATGTCCACCAGAAATTCCCGATCTGTGCGGGTCGTCAGTTGTGGCACACTCAGAAATACCGTGCCGCCCTTTTCAGTGTAAGACAGCAGCTTTTCATAGTCCTCGCCATCTGCCTTCATGGTATGCCAATCCAGCAACAACAAAAGGCGGTAATCGCTCATGCGCTCTGACGACGCCTGCACCGGCAAAAAATCAAACTCGCCCCGCGGCGAACCGCTAAAAAATTTACGGTTATTGATCGGGTCCTGCATGAGGGGCGTTAAGAAAATGCCCGGTGCCAACTGCTCCAACAGGTGTAGACCTTTTTCCGGTTGGCGATAGCCCCAGCTCCAGCGGCCATTGCCGTAGTGAGCCCACACGGGATAATTTTCATTTTCAAAATCATTACCCGAAACCCCGCCATTGTTGGCACAACTTAAACCGCTGATAGGCGGAGCAAACCGTCCCTGCAGTACAGCAATATCCACCAACGGTCGGCCCTTGCGAGGATGTGTCTTACTGTATTTGAGGAACTCCTTCATGATGCGATTTTTTTCCCGCGGAAGATAATCCTCCCGTACCATCTTATCGGTGCAAAAATACTGAAATTGGGAATCCTCTTCAAACACGAAGCCCGCACCCATCATATAGGGCTGATACACACCCAGGTAATACCGTCGAATGCCGTATTCCAGTTCCGGCTGCGCGTTGTGCTGAGAGGCAATATGGGCGCCCCACAACGTTTTATTAAAGGCGCGCGCCGCGCCACGGGCATTGGGTAATAACAACTGGCTATGGCCAACAAAGGTCTCGTGCCGGATCACATCAAAGCCCGCCATATACGCATAGCGACTACCACCCGATGCATCGCCCACAGCAACCGGAACACCCGCCACACGGAAAGCATCCGCCACTGCTTTTAAGGAAGCAACCGCTTCCCGTTCAGCTTCCTCCATCGTGTAACCGGCATCCCGCATCTTATCGCGGCCATAGAAAATGCCTGTATGCTCATGCGTGCCGACACATAAGCATTTATCCGCCGAGGCAGTGGCAATCACGCTCTGGTCATCCATGATGATTGCATCCGTATATAAGCCATTCGCGCGACAAAAAGCAGCCGCTTCCCACAGCGCAGCCAAATGGCCGCTGTCATTATGGTAGTCACGAAACACGATCAGATCTGCACTCTGTTCGTCACGAATCCGACGGATTTCTTCAATATAATCGTTGGGACTGCCGGTACGCACTTCAGCGCCGGCCAAGCAAGTATTACCCTCCGGCACATCCCAGATCTCTGACACTGTGCCCGTCGCGCTACAGCCGCTCCAGCGGTCGCAGAAGGTGACAGCGGTATTGCGCGCCGCTTTCTGAGGTAAAAAATAAAAGGTATGCAATCCTTTGGAAAGGGGACGAAGTCTTTCTTCATTGACGTTAATACAGTTAAGATCCGACAACTTTTGCCGCAACGGCCGCCGACTCATCGTTTCGGGGGACATGGCCATAACAAACTGTGCCCGATCATAAAGAATATCTACCAGCGCCGCCGGTTCATTGACCCGTAGAGTCACGATAACCGGCTCGTTTACCAGCCCCCAAGTGGGCAAACCTACGATTTCCAGCGGCGGCTGCTCATCGATGCGAACACCAATCAAGGTTGTCAACACCGTGCAGCTGTCGTCCAAATTGACGATATCCAATTGATTTTCGCCCTCGCACAAGTACTCGGCTTTTACCTCCACAAATGCCTCATCCAAAAACTGCGAGGCATCGTCATGATACATACAGAAATGCGCGTTGCTCCACACTGTGCTGCCATTGATACGCAGTTCCAAATGGGGTACCGTGCGAATCTGTACCTCCTGATGCGGGTCGCCGTTCACTAAATACCGATACCGCAAGCGACACCGAGTATTTGACTTGATACTGGGTAACGTAAAAGTCGCTGTCGCCGTTACATGTGGGTCTGTACAGACACCTCTCATGCGAAAAAAAGTGCGAATCTCGCCGCCGACGAAGTCTTTCGGTTCTATAATCTGCTCATCCACGGGGAATTCTTCGCGATACCACGGCTGTTCCCCCTCTACGTGGATCAACGTCATGGAATACTTTCCGCCAACCAGCTTTGAGAGATGCTTTTTCTCATCTAACTGCGCCTTTGTGAAGGAGATCTCTCCCATACGAGTCACTAAGGCGAGAGAGGTCTGCGCGTCCCCTTCGCAGGTGACGCGCAGACCGTCAAACCAATTGTGTACCATCGACTGAAAGGTGGTTTTACCATAGGACTCATACTGTTTATTGAATATAAAGGGACCTTGCCACCCTTGCGGGAAGTGAATCCGCTCTACATTGATAATCTCACCATCCCGAATCTTCAGTTCGCCGCTGAAATCCTGGATTGGCAAATATTTGGGATTATAATAAGCAGACCAGCGTCCCCAACTGATATCACAGCTCCACCTCATAGATTCTCATCCTCCCGAAAAAGACGCCTTGTTTTTCAAATCTGATATACGTTTTTATAGGACAATCAGCACGAAGTCCCGTGCCGGTACAGTAGAACCATCCACTAATACATCCTGCCCACTGTAGTTGACCACAATACGTGCACCGTTAGCGTAGGTAGTCTGATACACATCCTCCGCCAAGCAGCAGTGACCTACAATGGGTTGATCTAACAATTGCTCGTACACTGTCTGCACCTTCGCCTGCCGTGCTGTCAACACGGGTAGCCACGCCTCCGCGTCGGGACTGGTCAGCCAAGAAAACTCAGTGCCTAACAAGGACTGTTCCGTGGTATCGGCAAAGGTATACATCGGCAATGCACCGTATTCCACCATGCGCAAGAAATAAGTATCATCATCACTTTGAAGGTTAATACTCTCAGAAGAATAGGAAATATAACCATGTAACAGTATCTGCAAAAACGGCACATCCGCATGAAAAGCATCATAGCGACTGGAAGTCAGCGGCAAAGCGGTCAAGTCAGTGGCATAAGGGAAGGTATAGGCGAAACCTTTCTCCACCAAAAGGTTGTCCTCCCCTGCCAAGATCGCCAATGCCTCCTGCGATATCTCCAACGCTCGCTGACGGTCCACCGCTTCCTGCTTCACCAGCATGCATTTATGGCTGTCCGAATACAGAGTGGAGCCTAACCCCCACACGCCGACGCCGTCTGCCTGCCACTTGCTCGCTGCCTTCTTCCACGTTTCCGAAACGGTTAAGAACAAATCGTTTTTCAAATAATTCCACTGAGGTCCGTCGATATCCTTACGGTATACACTGTACTGATAATTGCTGCCGCGCATGATACCGCCACTCAGATTGCGAGCAACATCTGTCTTGATAGACAGACTGTTTCCGCTTTGGTATAGACGCACCCGCTCACTTGTCAGGAACAAGCTATCCCCGTTTTGATGCAATAGGGAGACAAGTTCCTCCAGTCCTTTTGTGCCGCCCAAAGCGGAGGATGGCTTTGCGGATACTTCCATCTTCCGATAGGGAATATCCGATGACCACCCCACATAGCTTAAGCGAACAGGACCTACCCCTTGCCGGTGCAATCGGGAAACCAGATCTGCGGCCTCAGCATAGTCGGTCAGCACCTGCTGCGCCTCATAGGGCACGCCCAAGAAGTTCTTGGTACCGGCAACGGAACCGATCAGTTCCAGGTACAGCGGAGTCTGCCCGGCAGTGACCTG
>JAFSIB010000048.1 GCA_017440005.1 Clostridia bacterium | reverse complement strand
AAGGAAGGTGGATTCGAAAGCCCGTTAAGAAAACGCCGCAGTGTCGGCGTTTTTAGGGCGTGGGATTGCACCGCCCTAACGGGCTGTACCGAAACTCGCAAACGAGATCAAACTGCCATAGAAAAGCAAAAGCACCCGATTCCAAGCAAACGGAATTGGGTGCTATTTTTGTTTTCTACCTATGAAATAGTCGGCGGATACATTATAAAAATCACACAATTTTATTAAATCTTCGATTTTCAATTCCGCACGTCCGGTTTCAATATGGTTATAGCCCTGTTGAGATTTGTTAAGAATCTTCGCTACTTGTGATTGCGTCAAATCATTATCCTCTCTAAGTCCACGCATTCGTTCTCTGTAATTCAACCATCTCCCCTCCTCCCTTTACACTTTCATCATACAATACTCTTAAATTGAGTATTGACAATTACTCAAAGATTGAGTATAATTAAGTAAAAATTTTTTGGAGGTTATATTATGAAAAAATTTTTAGTAGGAGTTTTGATTTTAACACTGCTGTGTTGTTTGTGCGCGTGCAGTGCATCCGGACGGAATGTTAAGATCAGCGGAAGTACGGCTGGCGATGTTTCTTTTTGGCCCAAGTGCCCTGCGTGCGGTCATTTGAACGAACTTGAAATTGCATCAATTTCTGAAGGCGAAGAAGATGAAGGCAGAGCTATGTGCGAAAAGTGTTACGAGATCTACGAATATTCAATTTCGCGGTAACTCAAACGTTATCATTTTCTCCCCGCTACTGTTAATTAAACATTTTAATGTTTGTAACAGCCAGAAAAAGACCCGATGCTTTGCATCGGGTCTTTTTCAGTTAAATCCACCCTATCGGGTGGGTGAAATATTGCTTCGCAATGTGAAATTCGAGCAAAGCTCGAGTGAAATCGCGGCGCGCGGTGGGCGGATTTAATTTCATATTTTGCGTCAGCAAAATATTTCACCAAAGGCGTAAGCCTTTGATTTCACCGTGAGCGTAAGCGAACGATTTCACCCAAACTTTCGTTAAGGTGGATTCGAAAGCCCGTTTGATTAGTTTTTAAATTTGTGCTATAATACTGTCAATTGTTATGAGGGAGCGTTGATCTTATGCCTATCATACTCGACCATCAGTTGAGAGAACATATTCCGCACAGCGCGGCAGAGTTTCCCATCACCTATTTTCATGACGAGTTGAGCACACTGCCGGACTGGGCAGGACCTTTACACTGGCATCCGGATTTTGAGATCGCGACGGCAGAATGCGGGGTTTTGGATTATCAGGTCGGGGATCAGCACATCGTATTGGAACCGGGCGACAGTATTTTTGTTAACGGCAACATTCTGCACGGCATCAAACAGTTGGCGGGTGACGCTCCCGATCCGATGCCGAACATTGTGTTTTCCGGTACGTTGATCGGTCCGGAAACCGGTACCATTTATAAAAAACACATACTGCCTATTGCCCAATGCGATACGTTGCCTTTTATTGTGTTTCGGCACAACGATCACGCTTATACCGAGATTCATTCCTTGATTCGCGATATTTACCGGCAAATGGACGAGCAAGCAGTGTGTTATGAATTGGCAGTTCAACGAAACGTAAACCAACTATTTGAGTACTTATTCCGTAACTTTACCGAGCTTCCCAAAACGGAGTCAACACGCATACAAATCAACAATCAGGTTCGCCTTCAGAAAATGCTCACCTATATCTATGAGCACTACGCTGATGCCGTGACGCTTGAGGATATCGCCAAAGCGGCAAATATCAGCCGAAGCGAAGCGGGACGATGCTTTCACACGTATATGGGATGTTCCCCGATCGATGCGTTGATTCAATACCGACTTCAAACGGCACATCAGTTATTGAGTGAACAAACACAAACACTTCAACAGATCAGCGATGCGTGCGGGTTTAATTCGGCAAACTATTTCAGCCGCCAATTTAAGAAACGATATGGGTATGCGCCCAGTTATCGATTCGACATGGGTAAATAGTGCTATACTTTGGTGCTTTTGTGCCTTTTTAATCATTGGTTATGGTGATATAATTAATGCCAAGAATGGATTGCTTACATTTGAAGGGAATCGTCATGACAAAACAAAAGAATTACAAAAAGACGCTTATTGCTTGTTATCTGGGATTTGTAACACAGGCAATATCCGCCAATTTTGCACCGCTCTTGTTTTTAACGTTCAAGAGCAATTACGGCATTTCGCTTGAGAAAATCGCCATGATCCCCATGGTATTTTATTTAACGCAACTGCTTGTGGACCTGGCAGCCACCAAATTTGCGGATAAGATCGGATACCGCACCTGCGTTGTGGCATCTCAGGTGTTATCGTCTGTTGGGCTCGCTTTAATGGCAATCTTACCGGATATACTGCCTGTACCGTTTATTGGTGTTTTAATTGCGGTGGTGCTTTACGCCATCGGCAGCGGTCTGATCGAAGTGTTGTTGAGCCCCATTGTTGAGGCTTGTCCTTTCGAAAACAAGGACGGCGTCATGAGTCTGTTGCACTCTTTCTACTGTTGGGGTGCGGTGGGTGTGATTTTGGGATCCACCCTCTTTTTTACGGTATTTGGTGTGGAGAATTGGAAGATACTCACGTTCATTTGGGCGTTGGTTCCGTTATATAACACCTTCAACTTCATCAACTGTCCGATCGAACGATTGGTTGAAGATGGGAAAAGCATGGGTATCCGCAAACTGCTGAAAACACCCATTTTCTGGCTGATGATACTGCTCATGGTATGTTCGGGAGCATCGGAAGCCACGATGTCACAATGGGCATCGGCGTTTACCGAATCGGCGATCGGCGTATCCAAAACGATCGGTGATTTGGCGGGTGCCTGCTTGTTCGCCATGTTTATGGGTTTTGCCCGTATGCTGTACGGAAAGTTCAGCGAGAAACTGGATCTAACCAAGGTCATGCTGATTTGTGGGATCATGTGTGCGAGCTGTTATTTGGTAGCTTCACTTTCCACATTGCCGATTTTGGGACTGATCGGTTGTGCGCTTTGCGGTTTAGCAGTCGGTATTATGTGGCCGGGATCTATCAGTGTGTCCTCGCAAAACTGTCCCAGAGGTGGAACGGCAATGTTTGCCTTCCTGGCTTTGGCAGGTGATCTGGGTGCAACTGTCAGTCCTGCTATGGTGGGAACCCTTGCGGAAAAAGCGGGCGGCAACTTGAAAACCGGATTATTTGCCGCTACCTTGTTCCCCATTGTATTGGTTGCGGGATTGATTGTTTTAAGCAGTGTGAAAAAATATCAAGTTAAGAAAGAAGGCCACTCGTAACGGTTGGTTATAAGCAACATAAAAAGCCGATCCCACAAGGGATCGGCTTTTGTATTTTATTTTCCTGCACCGAGTAATCTGATGCGATCAACTGCAAACCGTTTGACGCGTTCAATGGGATCTTTCATGAACAGATCCAACGCATAAATGGACGGATCCACCTCGCGGATGCTATCCAACAAGGCAAAGCAAATATCCGTGCCGAAGTTGACCTTTCGGATACTGGCTTCACGCAAGAGATCTTTCTTAATGAAAATGACGACCTTGCAGTTGGCATCTAAACGGTTTACAATAACCAACAAAACGCACCGACTCTTTGAGTCGGTCCTTTTTGTTATGCAGTATAATCAACTGACAATACTGTTCCGTTATCGAAGTGGAACTCGTATTCCTCAGAGGTTTTTCCGTAACCCATCCCAAAATAGAAATGTTGTTGATAATATGTAAAGCTCAAAGCCCGTACGGGAAATGTGTAATAAAACACCTCGCGCATGTTTTCCCCGTCTTTGGTTTTGAGAACCGATATACGAAATTCGGTCGTTCCGTCCTCGTGCGGGATCTCTTGGTTACAAAGAACATACAAGGTGTTCCCGATTTTGCGAAGATCGGCGACCTCCACGTTCTCCCCTACATCTATTTTTTGCACAGTGATCATATCCGCAGTTTTATATAAATGTCCATTAACAATATACTGATGCTTTTCGAATTCCGTCTTTTGCGTGATGGGTACATACGTTTTTTTGTTCTCTTGCATCGTTTCAATCATGTTGCTGTGAAAAACGAATTTCTCACCATCATAGCAATAAATCTCTTTCACCTTTTCGGCATCGCAATACAAATAAAAATAAGCATACAACGAACCGTCCAATTCAAAGAAATCATACACGCGTATCCAATCGCTGTTGTACGTTTCCCGACGTTGTCCGTCTTTATATAAAAGGACTTCTTCCCATGTCTCCCCGTCTTCGCTCACCACGATTGGAGAGTCTTTCATGATGGTACCCAAACCGGCAAATAATTTGCCGTCAAACTTAATCAGATCAAAGTTGTGGACACCACCCGGCAATACGTTATGCGTTTCCCATGTGCGCTCAGATGCGGTGTAGGAATAATAATTTCCTACATCCCACGAACTTTCCGGATCAATACCGGGGGCATACAAAACGTCATCAAACACGTGGAAACGACTGATCTGTTCATCACGCAAGATATCTTCCGATGCCCAATTACCTTTTTCAAAATCATAGTACCACATGTGGATCGGACCGTGATTTTTATCATAATCACCGCTACCGACAAACAAGGTATTGTTATACACCTCAAGATCCCAGACACAAGCGGACGTTGAACCGAGAATACCACTATTTTCAATCGGTGCACCAAGTGACGTATATGCTGCCTCGTACGTTTCCTTCGGTGCACAACCGAGGCACATACACGATATGCTAATGACCAAAATGATGGCAAACAATTTTCTCATATATTTACACCCCTGCCAAGTATTGTAACATTATGATTATACCACTGTTTTTGCCAATTTCAAATGATATTTACAACGATAAAAACGGCTGTCTTTAAGAAAGACAGCCGTTTCGTAACGTATGAATACTTATTTTCCTGCGCCGAGCAATTTAATGCGATCCACAGCAAACCGTTTGACGCGTTCAATGGGATCTTTCATGAACAGATCCAACGCATAAATGGACGGATCCACCTCGCGGATGCCATCCAACAAGGCAAAGCAAATATCCGTGCCGAAGTTGACCTTTCGGATACCGGCTTTGATGGAAGCGGCAATCTGATCATCCGGAACACCCGAACCGCCGTGCAAGACGAGGTGCGCCGGTTGTCCTGCGTGAAGTTCACGGATGCGGTCGATTGCCAAAACGGGTGCTTGTTTATAATGCCCGTGTGCAGTACCAACGGCAACCGCCAAAGCGGAAACGCCGGTACCCTCCACAAATCGAGCCGCTTCGTCCACACGTGTATAGTCCGTGCTGACGCCGTCTTTGGCAGCACCCACGTGTCCTAATTCGCCCTCAACCGTGATGCCGATCTCTTTTGCCATTTCCACAACGGCACGCGTTTTGGCAATATTCTCCTCAAGCGGGTCTTGCGAAGCGTCGATCATCACGCCCGTGGCACCGTAACGGAAGGCGCGCAACACTTCCGGCACACCGGCACCGTGATCCAAATGGAAAGCAGCGGGAACTTTGAGTTCATCGATTGCCTGCACGATCATGGGGGCAACATAATGCGCGTTTTGCGAGTCAAACAAACGACTGTACATCTGGAAAATAACGGGTGCACCGGTCTCGGCAGCGGCGTTCATAACGCCCAACACGGTTTCCAGGTTGTAAACATTAAATGCCGGGACGGCAAAACTGCCCTGCTCGCCAAGATCCAAAATTTCTTTTAATTCGTAACGCATGAGATATTCCTCCTGTTAATCAAACTCAAACACTTGTTTTAAAAGCGGTTGTGCACCGGTGATCGGATCTTTTTCCATGATCAGAATATCTGCCATGTACGCATCCCATTTGGCAACGATCGGACTGTTATTTTGAGTCTTCGCCGCAAACTCGACACCGTTTTTGCACTCATAGTAGCCGAACAACTCGTTTCCCACATTCCAGATGGTATAGTTGCAAATACCGGCTTCACGCAAGAGATCTTTCATATCCTGCGGCAGGTTATCGTGACGGCGGATATATTCTTCCAAACTGCCGTCTTTGATGGTGGCTTTCCAGGCGTACTTTTCCATGTTACTTCCCCTTTTATAAGTTTTATTCTTCGTCTGATTTGCGGTAAACCGACGGAGCGACACCGTAATGCCGCTTAAATGCTCTGGTAAAACAAGACAACGTATCAAACCCTGCTTCACACGCGACTTCTGCAATACTGTGATCGGTATGATGCAACAGGTATTCAGCGAAATTCAACCGTGCTTGCGTAATAAACTGCTGCGGTGACATATCGGTAAACGTATAAAAATAACGGCGTAATGTTGCCGTACTGACAAAGCATTGTTTGGCAAGATTGGGGAGCGTCAGCGTATGACTGTCCGCAATGTGTGTGGATATGAATTCCAAGGCAGGCAACAGTTTGGCAAAAGACTTTTTTCGAGCACGGATCCCGTTGTTTTGCGGAAACGGAATCCGCGACAATTCCAAAATCAATTGTTGCAAAAGCAAACTTGCGTAACGGTGAGCATGTTTATTGTTTTGGTCATATTCCGCAATACAATGCTCGATAATCTCTGTCAGTTGCGGGTACTCGGTTTTTGAAAACACGCCGCTGAAATGCACGTCTTTTTCAATTAAAGAGCAGAGGGTCGTATCACCGTCCACTAAACCTTTATACGGATCAAAGGATAAATATTTCCAACATCCCGGATCGTCCGGATCACCGTTGGACAAATGCGGTTGAAACGGTAACACCACCTGAATATCCCCCGCAGAGTAGGAATAGGCACGGTTTTCAATGATACACGTGCCGCGTCCCTTGACGCAGATACCGATCTCCAGACAACGGTGAAAATGTAACGAGGTGATCGTATCCGTACTCAATGTGTAAGCTTTGTCGGAAAAGGTTAAACGTTCGGTATTGCCCAAATACACCGGGCTATAGTAACTAACCTTATCCGAAACAAGCGTGTATTGCAATACGATCACCTCCCAATGATTGATTTTGTAAAATGTTTGCAAGAAATTGGGTTGTTATCTCCCCTCTCCTTGTTGTATGTTCAAAGAAAAGGGGGTATTGTCATGATACAATTCAACCGCGCAGAGCTGCGTGACAAAATTGAAGGCTGCTGGATGGGTAAAAACATCGGCGGTACGATGGGCGCACCGTACGAGGGAAAAACGGAAATGCAGGATATTACCGGATTTGCATCGGCAAAAGGCGACCCGTTACCGAACGATGATCTGGACTTACAACTGGTTTGGCTAACCGCCATGGAAGATGTCGGTCCGTACAGTTTGTCCGCCATGGATCTTGCCGAATACTGGATCTCATACATCGGGCCGCATTGGAACGAATACGGTATTGGCAAAAGCAACCTGCGCATCGGTCTCCAACCGCCGCTTTGCGGTAGTTGCAACAACGACTGGGCACATTCCAACGGTGCCTGGATCCGCACCGAAATCTGGGCGTGTCTTGCCCCCGGAAATCCGGATGTTGCCATACAATATGCGTTCAAAGATGCTTGTATCGACCACGGTATGGGTGAAGGCACCTTTGCCGCGATCTTCTGTGCCGCGTTGGAAAGTGCAGCATTTGTGGAAACCGATATTCGTGAACTGATTCGCATCGGTCTATCCAAAATCCCTGAGAATTGCCGTGTGGCACGTGCTGTGAATCTCTTATTAAAATCCTACGACGACGGTCTGGATTGGAAGACTACGCGCAATCTGCTGGTGGAAGATTCCGCTGATCTGGGATGGTTTGAAGCGCCGGCAAACGTATCGTTTGCTCTGCTTGGTCTGTTGTACGGTGACGGTGATTTTAAAAAATCGATGATCACTGCTATCAACTGCGGCGATGATACCGATTGCACCGCCGCTACGTTGGGTTCCATTCTGGGTATTATCCACGGTAAGAGCGGGTTACCCGCCGACTGGTGTGATTATATCGGCGAAAAGATCATTACGCTCTCCATTGATAAAGGTACACGTTACGATATTCCGAAAACCTGTACCGAACTGACGGAACGTGTGATGAATTTGATTCCCGTCGTTGCTGCTGCCAAGAAAACGCAAGTGGCATTGGTGGACGGTCAGACCGCTATCGACCGAACGGGGCTACCGGCGCTGGATGATACCGCAGCCGGCAAAGCGTTATGTAACCGTTCGGAATACTCTTTTGATACCGATCTGGGGTTTGCAACTGCAACGGTATCGTATGACCGATTCCCGCGGTTGCATCCCGGTGAATCGTTAAAAGTCAAACTGCACTTACTGAACCGTTTTGGCATTCCGCACAACGTATCCGTGCGGTTTATTCTGCCGGATGGATTTACCGTCAGCGGCGATAAAAGCATCTATTTACAGCATTTAAGTGCCCATAACGGCTTAATCGGTGCCGGCGATGCCGAATATACGATCACCGCAGGCGAGCACACAGAAAGTTATAACCGCATCATCGTTGAGTTGATTGCGGAAGGTCGCCCGTCGATCGGGCTTCTGGAAATGGTGATTTTGGGATAATCACATAATTGACCGGGCAGGAGTTCCTGTCCGGTTTTTTATATAAACGATTGACATCGCAATACTCAAGGTCAGGCGGGTGGATAGCCGAAGAGTGGCTATCCACCCGCTTTGTTTGTTTTACAGTTCGATTCCGCTGAGTTCAAGATAACGTTTGACTTCCGGCGGATACAGTTCGTAAGGATGCGTTCCTTCAAACGGGATCTCACCGTACATGGCGGCAACGATCGCCTCCATGGTGAAAGGACTGGGATTATATGCATTGATAAAGGTTGAAAATGCTGCGTAGAAATCGTAGTACATAAATGGTGATCCCAAGCCGATACCGACCGATTTCTCGGCGCCGGCTGTTAACGCCTGGTGAAACACGTTGATCTGGTCATCGTGGAAAGACGGCAATCCGCCACCGCCACGCATGATGTAACCGGCATAAATAATCAGGTCGTTGTTCGCTGCAAGTTCTTCAATTTCCGCGCAGGAGATATAATCTTTTAATCCATGTTGCACGTGTACCTTTGCCCCGCGTTTTTCAAAAGCAGACGCCATGAATTGCAACCGCTCATACGGAACTTTTTCGTGGCCCGTATAAATGATGGCAACGTTACGAATGACATCCGATTTCAGCGGGAACAGATTGTTTTTATCGCACACCAACGTGACCGATTTTTCTGCCACTTTTTTATTAAAGGCGTTTGTGCGTTGAATACACTCTTCCAGCGCTTCGTCGTCATCGTTGGTCATCTGATAATCATCCTCGAACACGCCGAGTTTTTCTTTCAGATCCAACACGCGCTGGCATGCGTCATCAATGCGTTCCATGGGGATCTCGCCGCTGAGCACCGCTTCTTCGATTGCTTCAAAATACCCGTCACGGACCGCCAATACGACGTCGTTACCCGCTTTAATGGCTTCCACGTACACGCGTTTCAAATCGCCGTTAAACATGGCAAGCAGGCTCTTCATTGTGATGCCGTCCGTGATAGCAACGCCTTTAAAGCCCATCTCCCCTTTAAGCAATTCCGTAATTACTTTGTACGAGACGGTCGCAGGACGGTAATGGCCATTGACTTTACTGTTATCGTATGCGGGGAACGCCGTGTGGGCAATCATAACGGAATCCACACCGGCATCGATCAGTTGTTGGAACACCTTGCCGCGTTCCTCTTTCCACTCCTCATACGGCAACACCATCATGTTAGCTGCCGTGTGTGCATCACGATATTCAAACGGATCATGACCGTGGAAATGCTTGGCTGTTGCGGCACAACGTTTCGACTGAATGCCTTTCATGTCGGCAATCGCCATACGCACCAAACGTTCGGGATCGTCGGAATACCGACGGCCTAAACAAATGGAACTGAAGCGATTCGGCAAATCGACTTCCGGTGACCATAACCAATTGGTACCGACAAACTTCAGGTGTTCAGCACGAAGCACACCGGCTTCGTACGCAATCTCTTCCGAGTCGGTCGCACCCATGGTCACGGGGTCCATAATGTACGGAAACTCACTGAAACTGTTCATGATGCCGTTAGTGGAATCCATCGCCGCCATCACGGGAACTTTCAGTTTGGTGTTCATATCCTTTAAGAATGCGTTCCATTTTTTGCGATTGGTGATCTCTTCACCGGCCGCTTCATCATTCATATTGATAACACCCATCTCAATGTTACCAAGACTCCAAACAAAGCCGTACGGGTACCGTTCAAGGTCCAACAAGTCATGATTCATGCCGCGGCCGAGAGCAGTCTGACCGATTTTTTCACGAAGTGTGAGTTCGCTTAATAAAGGTTTTTTCATGGTTAACCTCTCCTTGTTTTGCGTTGCAAAGGTCAAAACATCCGTGTGTATAGGCTTTGCGCCGCGGTAAGACCGATCACCTCGGCTTACCGCGGCGCAGATAATACAGCTTATTCTACACTCAATTTCATCATGGTATCGATGCAGTTCTGGAAACGGGCGTTGTAAGCCTCGACCGTCTGCGCAATATCTGCACCACGGACGATTTTGCCGCTCATTTCGTTCGTCAGCGTATCGATATCCGTCGAACCATCCGAATACGAAGCAACCGTATAGTGTTTCGGACCGGCAGCCATTTTCTCAATCAAAGCCATGTCCTCATCGGAGTAGGTGTACTTCTCTTTGGTATTGGATTTATAAGTAGCCGAGAATTTGGCAAATGCCATGGCAACTTGCGGATTCTTGGAACCGACGCCAACACCGATACCGTAGATCGTGGATCCGACCGGATAGGCACCTTCCGTGTTGTCGGGGCCAAGAGGAGCCGGTACCATACCTAAGTTATCAATGTTTTTGCCGAACGCATTCGAGGCAATAACACCGTCACCCAACGTATAGTTTTCATACAGATCGAAGTAGAAGCCGTACCACATGGCAACTTTACCTTGGTAGAACACGTTGGGGGTCTCATCGGTACCCACCAAGTCTACATCGACAACCTTGTTTTGACCAAGCGTTAACTTCTGGATGAATTTATACGCATTCATGTGTTTGGTACTGGTGATGTTGGCTTTGGGGCTGTTCGGATTGGAGTGATCAATGTTAAGAGCATTGTTCCATGCTGTCGGTCTCCATGCGGAACGGCCGTCGCACAGCCAGATATCATTTTTTACGAGTTCGGTACCGAGCTCATAGAAAGAATCCCAATCCCATTTGCCCGCATCGTACAGCTCTCTCGGGTTCTCCAGGCCGTTGTCTTTGAAGATCTTTTTGTTGAAATACAACACCATCATCTGCGGAGAGAACGGACCTGCATGCGGCACGACCGCATACAAGTGATTATTCAAGACAAAATTCATGGTCAGATCTTCATCAAAACCGCCTTTTGCTGCATTGGCAGAATCGTACCAGTCAGCAGTCGAAATAACGTTTTCAAGCGGTTCAACCAGCTTGGTAATGGCGATCGACGGGAAACGGAAACCTTCCACCTGAATGATGTCGTACACTTCACCGGCAGCGTTTTTAGCAGCCAGATCCTGCACGTAGGTTTTAAAACCTAACTGCGTGACATCCAATTTGCATTTGTATTTTGCCTGGAATTGAGCGACCAAACGTTTCATGGAATCCGTCATCGGTAAACCGATCGGATACTTGAACGTTGCGCCGTCAAAAGACAGACCGTTTTCAACGAGGGTAGTGCCCTCTTTGATCGTTACCGCCTGTGAACCACCATTTCCGTTGTTGGGTGCGGTGGTAGTGGTGCCGGAATCTTTTGCCGGATCCCCGCCGCAAGCGGTCAGGGTAAGCAATAACACCAATGCCATCAGCAAAGCTGCCATACGTTTGATTTGCATAAACATACCGTCCTTTCTATACTACAGACTTATTTTACTTTCGCGGTCCGTTTTTTCTTAAGAACCAAAAGCGTAACCGTTAGCAAAGACATGATCACCGCGATCGAAGAGGTGACGATCGCCAAGACGATGGGCCAACGTACAGCGTTCGGTGTACCCGTCTGTCCATCGGTCGGATCGTCCGTTCCATCACCCAGCATACTGTCGCCGATCGAAGTCGCGACAATGAAATCGAAATAGTAATTACCGTTCTGACAGTCGTATACCAGTTGGTTATTATCCAAATCGAAATCCGCTTGCAGGTAAACGGGCAGCATCAAGGAGTTCAGGACATATACCGTTTCATCACCGTTGATAAGCGGGAACGTAATGGTATACTTACGGCCGCTCATATCGGTTACGGCATTTCCGTTGGCATCAAAGAACAGAAGGTGATACAACCCATTCGGTGCAAACAAGCCTTCTTCCTCTTCGATTACACGCAGTTGATGCTCGGTCAGTTCTTTCTTAACGACCTGCATGGACGTAATCTTCACGTCGTTGTTATACGTGATCATGTGGACGTTGATACCGGTTTCTTCATCCGTGAAATCACGGGTATCGGTGGGATCCTGCATCGGCGTACCGCGCACCTCGATCTCGTTCAGGAAAACACCGCTGTTTGCCCATGTGGAGCCGGGCAAACTGTGTTTGGTGATGGTGCCGACCGGATCTTGTTTCTTGGTTTCCACGTCGTAACCGTCCCAAAGGTTGCCGGGGTCGGTACCCATCTTGTTCCAAACAAGCAACACATAACGGAACGGTTTATCGGACGTAACCGGCAGTTTGATCTCGGCGTTCGGTACGACACTTTCGTAATACGCCACGCGGTTTTCCATCAGAATGCCGTCATCTGCCACACCGGCATAAACAGACAAGCTGTATATCGCATATCCCGAACCGCCTTCAAAAACGGTGTGGATCTTCTTTTCGTCCTGATAGATATCGATCTCGGACAAATTATAGAATCCACCGAGGTCGTACAGGAACGCATAGCGATGGGTTTTGTGTTCCAATTGTCCTCTACCGGGATTAAACGCACCGATAACACTTTCGTTGCTGTCTGCCGCCTGGACCTTGACACCGTCCGTCCATTTTAAAGCACCTTCCGTGAGGAAGTCACCGTTTCCGATCGTCAGATCATCGGCTACATAGTCGTAATCCTTCTCGGTATCTGCCCACGACATAGCGTGTTTGACTTGTGCCAGCCGTACATTCTTGTTGTTGAGCAGAATGTTGGGATCCAACGGTACCTTCTTACCCTTGATCACCAATTCGGTAACGTTGATACCGCCGCTGCAGTAGGCTACGCCCGGCAAATGATTTGTGCCATACGCGCCGGCGCTTGCCGCAGTAGAGTTACCGGGGTCACTGGACAACTTATTGAAGATCAAAAGCAAATATTGAATGTTCTGGGCTTTTTCAAGCTTGATATCCATCACGTCGTTTTCAGACTGGGTTTCGTAATGGTAGAGAAGATTGTTCTCATCCATTAACGTGTTGACATTACCGTAAATGCTTCCGTAAACGGTGCAGTCATATACCCTGCCGACACCGGTCGTGACCAATTGCAAACTGTCAATATTGCTTCTGTCACCCAGATTGATTAGTAACGCCAGACGGCGTCCGGCAACCTTATCCAACGTAAGGGAATCGTTCAGATTGATGGATTCCGATCCGAAGCCGTACTGTGTGGCAACAGACTCCACGTCACCGTCCACCAAGTTCAGAGCGAAGTCCTCTCTGGTCGTCCGTTTGGTGGCTTTACCGTAAGCAAACGGATACTGCTGATCCCAGATCTTAAGATCCTCTTTTACAATACTGTAACCGGTGACCGACTGCGTGCCGGCTTTCAGTTCCGTACTGTTCAGCAAGTAATCACTGGTATCAGGAGGAATTTCGTTGGTAACAATAACATTCTTGCGGAACATACCGTCAAAACTAAACGTCAGTGTTTGATCCACCACATTCATGACCGCATCCACAAGTACCGGCACCTGCTGTGCATCCAACGCATAGACCGCTTCATCGCCCTGCGGTGCCGGAACCGTTACGGTAACCGTCCATGCGCTGAAATCGGTCACTTCTGCACCGTTTGCATCCTTGAATGCAAACTCCAGCATACCGTTGAGCGCCTGAACGCCGTCCTTGGTAAGTGCATCCACCATGGCTTGGGTCACTTCTTTTTTCGTGACCGTCATGGACGCAATATTGGAATAACTCGGCTGATACGTTTCGATGTCCACTTTTACGCCGGTAGCATTGTCAGTAAAGGTCTTTTGTGCGGTCGGCACAGCCTTTTCACCGGAGAAAACGATCTCCGATACATAGACACCGCCGCTGGGATACGCGATACCCGTCTGTGCGGCATCCGCCGTACCGTAACGTCCGTCACAAGTAAAGCTTGCGTT
>JAFSIB010000005.1 GCA_017440005.1 Clostridia bacterium | reverse complement strand
CCCGAAAACATTATTATACTGTTTTATTGGACCGCCCTCTCGGGAGGTCTTTTTATGTAATGGTTAACATTATACGGGTTCTTCCGTGTACGGGATCTGCGCCTGCGTGCCGACCAGATGGTTGTTGCGGTACGTGAGCGTGATCTTGAAAAACGGATCGCCACGATCCAACGCACGCAAAAACACGGCATCGCCCTCCCAACCGGGCAGTTTGACAAGATCGGTTTTGGGAACCCAACGCAGTTCACCCTCGTCACACGCGGTCAAGGTGCCCGTCCAGGCGGTCGCGGTGAACAGGTGCATCCGTTCCTCGCCGTCGCGGTCGGACTGAAAATCCACGATCCCGCGGTACTCATACGCGGTGAGGGTGAGCCCCGTTTCTTCCAATATTTCGCGGCAGACACATTGTTCGGGCGTTTCGCCCGCTTCCAGTTTCCCGCCGAGCCCGATCCATTTTCCTTTGTTGGGATCGTGCGCTTTCGCGTTGCGGTATAGCATCAGATACTGCCCGTCTTTTTCCAAATAACACAGTGTGGTTTCTCTCATACGTGCCGCCTCCGTCTGCGCAACTCGGTCACGATTCCCGCAATGGTTACCGGCAACGACCGAATCTCCTCGTTTGTGAAACTGCGCACGTCATACGCGGGGTTGAGCGGCCGCAACTGAATGCCGTTTTCCGTGACCGTCAACCGTTTCAACGTGGCGTCCGCGTTGCCGATATATGCCACCACATCGTCACCCGTTTACGCCGTTGCCTGCATGCGCAGGATCACCACGTCACCGTCACGGTATTCCGGTACCATGCTGTCACCCGTGACCAGCAACCCAAAATAGTCATATCCATCCTGCACATCGGACAGATCGATCTATTCCACCACGTCCGCCACCGCTTCGATCGGCACACCCGCCGGCACGCGGCCGAGTACCGGTACCCGCCGCGATTTTGCCGCAACCGGAACGGGTTTTACGTTATAAAAATCCGATCCCCACGCCGCCGTTCCGTCCCGCAACACCTGTTGCGGTGTGTGGAAATACGAGGCGATGAGCGCCGCTTCCAACTCGGTGGGTTCACTGCCCGCCATCAACTGCTGCACCCGCGCCATGGATAACGACAAGTCACCTGCCACGCGTTCGGGCGTGCGGTCCCATGCCGTGCACAACTGCGAGAGCGACTGCGCGCGCGCCCGCCGCATATCGGTTATATGTTCCGCAAACAGATCCCCCGTGGGAATACCGAAATGCTCCGCGATCGCCGTGATCGCCGACATCCGCGGGGCTTTGTGCCCCTTTTCCCACGTGGAAACCGCTTTATCACTGACCCCCGCGATGCGCCCCAACTCCCGTTGGGTCAATCCGTGCTCTTCCCGCAACCGTTTCAAATTATCGCCGATTGCCATGTTGTGTGCACTCCTTTCTATCGCGTGTTCTACTTTTATTATACACTAAAAGTAGAGAAACGCAAGAGTTTTCTACTTTTTCTCTTGACATTCTACTAAAAGTAGAGTATAATAGGGGTAACCTTGACGGAACTTGTGGCTTTTTGTCGCAGGTGCTTTTTTTGCGCCTAAAATTCTACTTTTGGTAGAGTTTGGGGGGTGGGTGTGCGAGGATGCGGGGCGGTGGGGATCAATCTCCACCCTCTCCCGTTGGACCGGTACAGATTGGGGCGGGCGGCAGGTTGCCGCCCCTACGGTGCGGATTTGGGATTGTGGGGGACGATGGACGTTCCGATATGCAATATTCATGCCGTTTGCGGAAGGCATAAATGCCTTCCCTACAGACGGGACGTCGAGGCGCCGTCCCCTACAGGGTTGATTTTAGATTGTAGGGGTGATGAGGCTATCCCCCCGTCTGTGGTGTTGCCACAGACACCCCTTTTTTTAGGCAAGGGGGGCTTGGGGTGCGTATTGCCACCCCCAAAACCAAAAACGTCGTACAGACAAATCGACGTGCCCACCGCAAGGTGTGCCGTAAAGGCGAGGCAGAGAGCGGAAGTTACGGGGGTGCGTATTGCACCCCCTTACACTAAAGTCGTGGCAGAGAGGAGGCGAAATAAAATGGCGAATCGGATCTTGAGGGAGAGTATTTGCACAAGCGGTACGATCGATCGGCTTTCGTATTTTGAGGAGGTGTGTTTTTATCGGTTACTTGTGCAATGCGACGATTTCGGGCGCATGGACGCGCGCCCTGCGGTTTTGCGCTCGCGGTTGTTTCCGTTACGTGAAGACGTGGAAAGTAAGGCGATCATGCAAGCGATTGCGCGGTTAGAGGAGGTGAACTTACTGGTTGTGTACGAATACGACGGTCAACCGTTCTTGCAGGTATGCACGTGGGAAAAACATCAGCGGGTGCGCAATAAACGTGCCAAATACCCGTCCCCGTTTCCGGAAGAACAACCGACCGACAACGTTTGACAACGATCGGCGGCGAATTGTCACCCTGAATCCGTATCCTAATCCGTATCCGTATCCTTATCCGAATCCTTTCTTTGAATCCGTATCCGAACGCACAAAACGGTTTTCAACATTCCACACACTTTCCACAAAGGCGGTGTTCAAATGTGCATGATCTGCGGATTGCGGTATTGTCCCGCATCGTGTCCCGGATACGACGCGGCGGAGGATCCCTGGGTGACAGGATATTGTGAACGGTGCCAAACGGCATTGTATACGGAAGGCAAACGGTTATGTGACCACTGTGAAGACGTGAAAGACAAGGAGGACAAAGACGATGGCACTCAGTGAACGGGCAGAAAACATCAAAGCAGAATTACAGCAGGTGGTGAGCGGGAAACGGGAATTGGAAGCGCTGGAACTGGAACTGCACGATCTGTTATTTTTGCGGGAAGAGCAGATGTGCGATTCCAACGAGGGAGAATTGCCGATACTGGCGGATCTGATCGCGGAACGGCAACAACTGCGCAAACGTGTGGCGATGAGTCAGTTGCACAATCACGTGTGGTTGCAACACGTGCTGATGACCCCGTTACAACGGCGGGTGATGCGGTTGCGGTATGTGCAAGGGAAAACGTGGGGGACGATCATTGCGCAAACGGACAAGAGCAAACAATACCTGCTGCGCGAACACAACAAAGTACTGGAGCGGATGGCGGTTGACCATGCAACAGAACCGCAAAATACCCAAAAAACCGCAGAACGGCGCGGAAAAACGGCATAAAAAATTTTTTTGAAAAGTGTCTTGCAGGTGACTACCCCGTTTGTGGTATGCTATGGCGAATTCAAAACAGCGGACCGGGAACGGCGTCTTGGTGACGGATTATGACAATCCCTCCGTCACGGTTTCACCGTGCCACCTCCCTTTACACAAGGGAGGCTTGGTAAGCACAATCTCATCTTGCCGTAAAGGCGAGGCAGTAATTTGAAGATGCGGGGCGAGTCTTTCGCCCCACGTACAAACCTGCCTTGCCGTAAAGGCGAGGTAGTAATTTGAAGATGCGGGGTGGCGTATTGCCACCCCCAAAACCAAAAACGTGGCACAGACAAATCGAAACGAAAGGGGCGGAGGGTATGAAACAGATGGGGAAACTGTGCGAGATCAAGGCGACGATCGATACCTGCCGCGCCCAATGTGCGGCGGCAAACATTCCGTTTCACGCGGATGCGTTGGCGGCGGCGCTCGGTATCCCGTACGATACGTTGATCCGTTACACCGTCGGGCGCGGCGAAACGGCGCGGCTGCTCAAAGCGGCGGTGCAGGAATGTACCGCATCGGTGATCGGGTACGCGCTCACCGCCGATCCGAAAAGCCACGGATTATGGATGTTTTACCTGCGCAACCGTGTAGGGTTTGCCGATAAAGGCGATGTGCGCACGCCGAGCACGGAATCTCCCGTTCGGTTTGTGGGGGAGGAGAGGATCGAATGACGGTGGATCTCCCCTCGATCGTGGGCGGCGGATACGGGGACTTTTGGCGATGTCGGTCGCGGTACCGCGTGTTAAAAGGCGGTAAGGCTTCCAAAAAATCCACCACGACGGCGCTCAACTTTCTCATTCGCCTGATGCAACATCCCGACGCCAATCTGTTGGTGATCCGTCAGGTCATGGACACGCACCGCAGCAGTACGTTTGCGCAGTTGCAATGGGCGGCGGCGCGGCTATCGGTTTCGCATTTGTGGAAAACCACCACCAGTCCCATGGAAATGACCTACCTGCCCACGGGACAGAAGATTCTCTTCCGCGGTTTTGACGACGTGTACAAGATCGCGTCCACCACCGTGCAACACGGGTATCTGTGTTGGGTGTGGGTGGAAGAAGCGTTTGAGATCGTCAGCGAAGAAGCGTTTGATACGTTTGATCTGTCCGTGCCGCGCGGCGAAGTACCGCCGTCACTGTACAAGCAGACCACATTGACGTTCAACCCGTGGAGTGAACACCATTGGCTGAAAAAACGGTTTTTCGATACCAAGGCGGATAACGTTTCGACATTTACCACCGATTATCGGTGCAACGAATTTTTAGACGATGCCGACCGCGCGGTATTTGAACGCATGAAACACGCCAATCCGCGGCGGTACGCGGTGGCGGGGCGCGGGGAATGGGGCATCAGCGAGGGGCTCATTTATGAAAATTGGGCGGTAGAATCGTTTGACGTGGACCGTTTGGCGGATGAGTGGAAATACCGCCGCGTGTACGGGCTGGATTACGGGTACTCCAACGACCCCACCGCGTTTATTGCGGCGGCGGTCAACCCCGTGGATCGGGTGCTGTACGTGTTTGACGAATTCAAGGAAACGGGACTGCTCAACTGCGAGATAGCCGCCCGCATCACACGGATGGGATACGGCGGCGAACGCATCCGCGCCGACTGCGCCGAACCCAAATCCAACGAGGAACTGCGCCGCGCAGGGATCTATCGCGTCACCCCCGCCGCCAAGGGCGCGGGATCGCTGTTGCACGGGATCGCGCGGTTGCAGGAATACCGTATCGCGGTGCACCCGCGTTGTCGGCATACGGTGGCGGAACTGTCGTCGTATGCCTGGGAACGCACGGCGGAGGGAATCGTCAACCGCCCGCGCGGCGGGGACGATCACCTGATGGATGCCTTGCGCTACGCGATGGAAGATATCACGCATTTCCGTCCCGCCCCGCCGCGTGCAAAGCGGATGACCGAGGGCACGGTTTTAGCGGAAGAGATGCGCATGAGCGGGGTGTGATGTGTGCAGATCCTGACAATCCCTCCGTCACGGTTTCACCGTGCCACCTCCCTTTACACAAGGGAGGCTTGGTACGCACAATCTCATCTTGCCGTAAAGGCGAGGTAGAGAGTGGAAGTTACGGGGGTGCGTATTGCACCCCCTAACGATAAAAACGTCATACAGACAAGGAGAAATGAAAGAATGGAAGCGGTAATTGGATT
>JAFSIB010000047.1 GCA_017440005.1 Clostridia bacterium | reverse complement strand
TTGCCGGCACACATACCGGCGATCAGACCGTAAAAACTGTCAAATCCGCGGATCGCATACTCATCAGCCGCAACCAAGCGCACGCTGTGCTTCAGGCTGTAAGTTAAAGTGTTGTCTTTTTCGATGAATACAACGTTACCTTTGGACTGCGCCATTGCTTCGTTGCACATGTCGATCAGACGTTTGGTTTTGCCGGAACCTTTTTTTCCGAGGATTAAAGTGATCATTAGAATTCCTCCCAATCTATATTAACCGCTCTGTGCGGTCAGTACCTGTGTTTTGTTTACTTGCCGAGGCGCTGTTCAAGCACCGCTTTTTGATCTTCATAACCGGGTTTGCCAAGCAGGGCAAACATATTCTTCTTGTACTCTTCCACACCGGGTTGATTGAACGGATTCACGCCCAGCATGTATCCCGAGATCGCACACGCCTTTTCAAAGAAATACAGCAAATAGCCCAGTTCCTTTTCCGAAACTTCCGGCACATGCAACACCATATTCGGTGTGCCGCCGTCCGTGTGTGCCAAAATGGTGCCTTCAAAGGCTTTTTGATTGATCTCTGCCATGGTACGACCGGCAAGGAAGTTTAAGCCGTCCACGTTTTCCGCGTCTTCCTTGATGACCATGGTAACCGGCGAAGAATCCAACTGCACCACCGTTTCAAACAACAGGTTGGTGCCGTCCTGTACGAACTGACCCAGCGAGTGCAGATCGGTCGAGAAGATCACGGATGCCGGGAACAGTCCCTTGCCGTCCTTGCCTTCACTCTCGCCGTACAGTTGTTTCCACCATTCCGACATCATGGCATAACGCGGTTCGTAACTGACCATCAGTTCCACCGCACGGCCTTTGCGCAACAAGATATTCCGCATGGCGGCGTATTTATAACAATCGTTTTTGGTAACGTCGGTTTCACACAAAGCGTCCTGCGCTTCGGCAGCACCCGCCATCAACGCGGCAATATCGCAACCGGCAACCGCGATGGGTAACAACCCGACCGCCGTGAGAACCGAGAACCGACCGCCGACGTTATCCGGTACCACAAACGTTTCATATCCTTCACGGTCTGCCAAGCCTTTCAGCGTTCCTCTGGCTTTATCCGTGGTAACGTAAATGCGGCGGCGTGCCTCTTCGGGGCCAACCGTTTTTTCCAGATATTCACGGAATACACGGAACGCAATGGCAGGTTCTGTTGTGGTTCCCGATTTGGAGATCACGTTAACCGATACGCGGCGGCCTTCACAAAGGCTAAGCAGTTCGGACAATTCCGAAGCGCTGATGCTCTTACCGGCAAAGTATACGTCCGGGGTATCTTTCTTCACGTTGTTATACAACGGCGATTTCAGAAACTCAATGACGGCGCGGGCGCCGAGGTACGAGCCGCCGATGCCGATGACAATAAACACATCGGTATCATTTTGAATGCGCTGTGCCGCCGCTTGAATACGGGCGAACTCTTCTTTATCATAGTCGGTAGGCAAGGTCAACCAGCCAAGGAAATCGTTGCCGAGGCCTGCGCCGCTGTGAAGCATTTCATGCGCCGCCGTGACCTGCGTTTGCAACGCTTGCAGTTCATGATCTCGTACAAAATCAGTAAGATAACGGGTTTCCAAGGTTGTAGCCATAATACAGATGCCTCCGCTTTGATTCTTGTTGTCTTTATTGTACAATATCTCGGCTTCAATTGCAACCGAATCCGCACATTTTTTTAGGAATTTTTTACAAATAAACACCGGTCGGTTATCCGACCGGTGTGAAAATTAGGCAGATATTGCCGAAAACAGACGATATAAGCAGATTCCAAAGCTTAACCGCGGAACTTCCCTCACGGCGCGCAACGGATATTCCGCCAAAACTTCACCCTCGCGTGAGACGGTCACGGTCCCCACGATCTGTTCCGCTTCCACCGGTGCTTCCAGATCCTCCGCAAGCTCGATCATACTGGTAAGCCCTTTTTCTTCCCCTTTTTTAAGCAACAGCGGGGTGATCGTTCCCTCGGTAACCGCTACCGTTTCCTCCGTTCCGCGCAACACGTTGATCGGTGTAAGCAAAGCGGGATCCACCTGCGGTGTATATAAGGTATAGTTAGCAAATCCGTGATCCAGCATCTTCCGCGCACCGCCGAACCGCTCATCGGTCGTACTGCAACCGAGGATCACCGCCGCAAAACCGATCCCGTTGCGTTCGGCGGTTGCAGACAGATTGTGACCCGCCGTGGAAGTCGTACCGGTTTTGAGTCCCGTAGCGCCTTGATAAAACCGTATCAGTTTATTGGTATTGACCAGTTGCGACTGCCCGTTGCGCAGAGTATCCATCCAGATGGTGGTATACTGTTTGATCAACGGATACTGCATAAGCGCCCGTGACATCAGTGCCACGTCATAGGCACAGGAATACGCAGTATCATCCAAGCCGCTGCAATCCTTGAAAAGCGTATCTTGCATGCCAAGCTCGGCGGCACGGGTATTCATACGCGCCACAAATTCTTCCACCGAACCCGCCACATGTTCCGCCAAAGCAGCGCAGGCATCGTTTGCCGATACCACGGCGGCAGCCTTTATCAGATCATGCACCGTCATGATCTCTCCCGGCTCAAGCCAGATCTGGGAACCGCCCATGGAAGCGGCGACCTCGGAGCACGTCACGGTATCTTGCAGATCGATTAATCCGGTATCCAGCGCTTCCATCACCAGTAACAACGTCATGATCTTAGTGACCGAGGCGATCGGCAGTTTTTCGTGTATATTCTTTTCAAACAACACCTGTCCCGTGGACAGTTCCATCAGTACAGCGGACTTTCCGCCCACCTCCAATGTCGCACCTGCGGCGGTGGACACCACTTCACTCAACACTTTCGGCGGTGTGAGCGACATCAGTTCTTCTGCCGTTTCACCGGACTCCGTATCGATCATCACCGTTTTTGCCGATACCGGCAGGGTCAATAACAACGCGGCACAGGCTACCGCGGCTATTATACGCATACGTTTCATGTTCTCTCCTCCCCTTTATACTCCATATATATCGGGCAGGTGCGGACAATATGCAAAAAAGAACGGCCGGCAAACGCCGACCGTTCTTTTATTTGTGTTATTTGCGTGCAGCAAGGAGATTTTTGATCTTCTCGTGCGAGTCGATGATGCGGGTAACCGACACGTCGTGGTTGAGGGAGGCGATGAAGTAGGCAATGTATTTGGACACGTCCACTTCGCAGAACCACTCGCGTTTTTTGAGCTCGTCCGAACGATAGGTCAAGTTGGTGCCGAGCACGCCCGAGATGATGCCGTCTTTATACGCTTGGTCAAACTTGTCCAGACCGTTGGTAAAGATCGCATACGTCGCATACGCGAAGATGCGGCCTGCTTTGCGTTTTTTTAGTTCGTACGCGATATCCAACATGGATTCGCCCGAAGAAATGATATCATCCGCAATGAAGATATCCTTACCTTCCACCGAGTCACCGAGGTACTCGTGCGCAACGATGGGGTTACGGCCGTTGACAACGTGTGCATAGTCACGGCGTTTGTAGAACATACCGAGATCCACACCCAATGTGGAAGCATAGTACATGTTGCGGTTCAAAGCGCCTTCATCCGGGCTGACGATCATCATGTGTTCACGATCCGGCATGATGTCGGGATAACGGCGGAACATCGCTTTGAGCACCTGATACGAGGGGATCACGTTATCGAAGCCCATCAGCGGGACAGCGTTCTGTACACGGGCATCGTGTGCGTCAAACGTGATGATGTTGGTCACGCCCATGCGCTCGAGTTCCTGCAGCGCGCACGCACAGTCGAGCGATTCGCGATAGTTGCGGCGATGCTGACGGCCGCCGAACAGGATCGGCATGATGACATTGATGCGGTGTGCTTTACCGCCTGCCGCCTGGATGATACGTTTGAGATCCTGGAAATGATCGTCGGGCGACATGCAGTTCTGCTGACCGAAGATGTTGTACTTCACGTTGTAGTTGCCAACGTCCACCAAAATGAACAGGTCGTCACCGCGGATACTGGATTTGATAAGACCTTTACCGTCACCGGACGAGAAACGGGGGCACTCCGCGGGAATGAGGAACGAATCCTGCGGGACACCGGCTTTTGCCGCCCAATCGGTCAGGTAATAGTTGATCTTCGCTGCCAGTTCTTCCGTACCCGGCTGGGCGATGATACTCAACGGCGCAACTTGGTTCGGCGCCGAGAAAATGGTTTCGCTTGTCAATTTTTCTGCCATATTTGCCATCCCCTCATTTTAATATACCATATGTTGTAGTTTTATCATACCACACTCTGCGACAAATGAAAACAAAAACTTTTCGTTTTCTCGAAGATTTTTTTGCGTTTTTTTGCGGATATACTATAGACAATGCACAAAAGAACGGGTAGAATAACAAAAAAGGAGGGATTTGCATGAATCAGAACATCGAAGAAGAGTTACGCGAACGCGCGTTATTGGTATCGATCGATACCGACGATTTTGATGTGGAAATCTCTCTGGATGAACTGGAAGAACTCGCGGATACTGCCGGTGCCGACGTGCTCGGTCGGCTCGTACAAAAACGTGAGTCGCCGGACAAAGCCACTTGTATCGGTGCGGGACGGTTGGAAGAACTCGCCCTGCTCGCCGAAAACACCGAAGCGGATCTGGTGATCTTTGACCGTGAATTGACCGCCACGCAACAACGCAATCTGGAAGACGCGCTTCCCTGTCGCGTGGTCGACCGCACCATGCTCATTCTGGATATTTTTGCCGGGCGGGCACGATCCGCAGAAGGCAGATTACAGGTGGAACTGGCACAGTTACAGTATCTGTTGCCGCGGCTCGCCGGTCAAGGTACGGCGCTGTCGCGGCTCGGCGGCGGTATCGGTACACGCGGTCCCGGTGAAACCAAACTGGAAAGTGACCGCCGTCATATCCGCCGGCGCATCCAATCCATCCGTGAATCGTTAAAAGCGGTGGAACAGCAACGCATTCAACGGCGTGACCGCCGCCGCAAGGATAATGTACAAACCGTGGCGATCGTGGGATATACCAACGCCGGCAAATCCACCCTCATGAACCGTTTGACGGATGCGGGTGTATTGGCAGAGGACAAACTGTTTGCCACATTGGACACCACCGCCCGTGCGCTGAAGTTACCCGACGGGCGAACGATCTTGCTCATTGACACCGTTGGTTTGGTACGGCGGTTACCCCATCACTTGGTAGATGCGTTCCGTTCCACGCTGGAAGAAGCCGCCGAAGCAGATGTGATTCTGAATCTGTGTGACAGTTCCGATGAAAGCGCCGCCGAACATCTGACAGTCACCCGTGAATTGCTGATGCAGCTGGGTTGTACCGATACCCCCATTGTCACGGTATTCAACAAATGTGATCTTGCCCCTGCCCTCCCCCTCACCGACCGTGACGGGGCAGTGTGTATCAGTGCCGTTACGGGACAAGGAATCGATGAATTGCTGACACGGTTGTGCGAAGTCTTACCGCCCGACCGCAAACGCGTAAAATTGTTATTGCCGTTTGACAAAGGCGCTCTGGCAGGTGAATGCCGCCGCGAAGGCGCCGTGGAACACGAAGAATACGTCCCCGAAGGCTTGTCCATGACTGTGACACTCGGTGCGCGGTTATGGGAACTCACCAAGCCGTATCACGTGGCAGAATAAAATTTGAAAATTATAGTTGCAATTTGCCGCATTAGGGGTTATAATGGCAACTGTTCAATTGAATATCCGGTTGACGTTCACAGGAGATGCGGATTTTTTCGCTACTGAAGGAGTAACACTCTCAGGTGCCCGAACGGGTGAGGACTGTGAGCCGACGGAGCTTTGGAGAAACCCATTTGGTTGGGTGCCGAAGGTGCAAAGCGCACAAGCGCTAATCTCTCAGGCAAAAGGACAAAGCCGTGTTTTCCTTTTTTAGTGGGGAACTGTTGTCTTTTTGCGGATCGCACCAAAGCGATCCGCTTTTTATTTTTCTTTAAGGAGGATGAGGTATGGAACTCATCGAAAAAATCAATGGTTCGATCAACGGCGTTGTATGGGGCATTTTCGGCCTTGCCCTGTTGATCGGCACCGGCATTCTGATGACCTGTCTTACCAAGGTTTTTCAGATCAGCCACATCGGTCACTGGTGGAAACACACCATCGGCAGCCTGTTCAAAAAAGAAGTCATCTCGCACACCAAAGAAAAGGGTGCGATCTCCCCGTTCCAGGCGCTGTGTACAGCCCTTGCCGCAACCGTCGGTACCGGTAACATCGCCGGTGTTGCCGCCGCGATCTGTATTGGCGGCGCGGGCGCCGTGTTCTGGATGTGGGTCGCCGCATTCTTCGGTATGATGACCAACTTCTCGGAAAATGCGTTGGGTATCTATTTCCGCCGCCGCAACGCAAACGGCGAGTGGTCCGGCGGTGCGATGTACTATCTGCAAGACGGTCTGGGTAGCAAAAAAGGCTTTAAAACCATCGGTAAAGTGCTGGCTATTCTGTTCTCGTTCTTTGCCATGTTTGCCGCTTTCGGCATCGGTTCCATGGCACAGGTCAACAACATCGTCACCAACGTCGCCACCGCTTTTGACGTGTCGGCACTGTCGTCGATCGAAATTTTCGGCACCAACCTGTACCGTTTCCTGCTGGGTATTGTGTTGATGGGTCTGACCGCTCTCATTACGCTGGGCGGTGTCAAACGCATCGCCAACGTGGCAGAAAAGATCGTACCGTTTATGGTGGCCTTGTTTGTTATCGGTTCCTTGGTCATCATCGGTTTGAACTACGATGCGGTTTTGCCTGCGTTTAAAGCCATCTTCGTGAACGCCTTCCAACCCGAAGCATTCGTCGGCGGCGCGCTCGGCGGTGTGATCGTGGCGATGACCAACGGTTTCAAACGAGGCGTGTTCTCCAACGAAGCAGGTCTGGGTTCCTCTGTCATGGTTCACTCAAACTCCAATGTAAGAGAGCCTGTAAAACAAGGTATGTGGGGTATCTTTGAAGTGTTCGCCGATACCATGGTGGTGTGCACCATGACCGCTTTGGTCATTCTTACCTCCGGTGTGCACGATTACACGCAAGCTGCCCCCGCCGTGGACGGATATTCCTCCTTGTTGACAGGTGCCGCTTTCAACAGTGTGTTCTCCTGGGGTGATATCGGTCAGAAATTTATTGCCATCGCGTTGTTCCTGTTTGCCTTCACCACCGTCCTCGGTTGGAGCCATTACGGCAGTAAAGCATGGGAATACGTTTTCGGTGCCAAGAGCGTTGTGGTCTTCAAGATCATCCATGTGTGCACCATCATGTTCGGTGCTGTCATGACGAACACGCTCGCCTGGGATATTTCGGACACGTTCAACGGCTTGATGATGTTCCCCAACCTGATCGGCGTGGTGGCATTGTCTCCGCTCGTGGTGAAGATCACCAAAAACTATGTCGACCGCAAGTTGCGCAAAAAAGACGTTTCTCCCCTGCTCTCCTTTGATCCTGCCACACAGGCAGAAATGGAAGCAAAAGAAGACTGATCCATACATAATCCAAAGCGGTGTGCCGTTCGGCACACCGCTTTTTAATTGGTTTCTGGTTTGCGTTTCATCTTCTGCCAACTGAAAAACCCGTACAGATCGTTTACGAGAAACGCTGCAAAGCAGACGACCACCGAAATATACCGCGTATCACAGATGCTCGCCATCACCCACAGCACGATCAGCACCACGTCGTTGGCGGCATACGCCAACGCAAAATACGGACTGCGGCGAAACGTCAAGTATACCGCCGCAAAGCTAGTGGTAACGGACAACGTGCTCGGCAGGATATTCGCCGTATTATAACACAATAGCATATAATAAAACAGTACCGTAACCGCAACGGTCCCCACGCTCATGTACAACCACTCGGCTTTACTAATCGTGTTTACCTGTACCTCGGCTCGATTGCCTTTATACGGATGGCGCAACCAGGAGATCAGTGCAAATACCGCCATCGGCATGGTCATACCGAGATACGTAATCATCTCTCCGTAATAGGAAAACGAAAAGGAAATGATCCCGTACAGTAAACTAAACACGACCATTAAGAATTGACCGAACGGATTGCCTTTGGCATTGAATATCAACGACGTGACACCCACCAGCGATGCCGCCAAAGTCAGATAATACGTGCGGTCAAACAGAAAAAAGGCAAGCAAAACCAGTGTGACCGACCCACTCCACAACGCGATCTCTGTCGCTGAAAAATACCGACGTGTCAACTAAAATACCCCCATTCACAAAAAAGCATCCGCATGCACGTCTTCTAAGACCTAACGACGTGCAAACGAATGCTTTTTTTAACATTCTACTACTCGGTAGCAGTTTTCTTCGTGTTCATTTTACGATACCATATCACAAACGGCACAAAAAATCAACCTTTTCTTCACGGCCTTTCGAATCCCTCCGTGCAAAACAAAAACACACCACCGCAAAGGTGGTGTGTTTTGTTTTTGTCAAGGCACTACAAAAAAGATATTTATGTCAAAATATGCGGAGAGATTTGAACCTACGTAAATAAAAATCACATTTGTTTTAGTGCCTTTTCTGCATTTGATATTCGTTCATTTATTTTTTCTTTTGTAGTATTCCAAGAGCCATCAAGATCACCTTCAACAAACATTAGACAATGCTTATCACTCGGATTATCCACACACGCAAAAAAATCATCACGTGTTTTTAATAGTTCCGACATATGTTCCTCGGCTTTTTCTAAATTACCCATTTTAATGTTTTGTGAAACCAATCCGGGTAAAAGAGAAGTTTTTTGAAAGATTTGTCGGTGTGGCAAATAGTCACCACCAGATAAAAATGCATTTATAATTCTTAACATATATTCATCTAGTTCAAGACTAATCTTATCTGCATCGGTTTTGCCTTCTGCACGAACGATTCTGCCGGCAAGTCTTATGCAACGTGAAGTGAATCGAGCCATTTGAGCAAAACTCTTCTTCACTTTCTCAAGCGCAATATCATTCTTGCCGTCGGCAAAAGCAATTTCTGCTTCCCAATAATCTCTAAAGCCAAAAACGTAGGGTAGATTTCGCAGATAACTTTCTGATTTTTTATTATCTCCACACAAATCATAAGCCCTTGACATTAAATAATGTGTTTTATAAATACGGTCTGCTACAGTTTCATATCTAAAAATACTGTTACCGTAGCGCTCACATTCTTCCAAGAACTCGGATTTTGATATGACTATTTTACCTTTGGCAAACAACTCAATATATGTTTCCAATGCAACAACTGCAATATCAGAAACATCGGGATGTTTGTTAAAGAATTTAGAGGTAAGTATATATAACTCTTCAGCGTAATTTATATCGCTTATAAAGTTAATACCGCCAAATTTTTGACGAATCTCCGTT
>JAFSIB010000046.1 GCA_017440005.1 Clostridia bacterium | reverse complement strand
CCGTCACCCCGTTTAGTTTGAAAACCATGCGGGACGTATTCATCCGCGCGGATTGGCGGGTACTGTCTAAAAACAATTTCCGCGTCCAAAACGTGGTGGGCTCGCAGATAAAGGACGGAGAGGAGGAAACACCGCAATGACAAAAAAACTACAGATCAGCACCTCGCAACTGTTCTGGTTACTGCTCGCAGGGCGGCTTTCCCACTGCTTACTCTTACCGTCGGACAGTCTGCACGCGCTCACCGTTCCCGATCTGATCGCGGTGACGTTGCTCAACGCGTTGATCTTGCTTTTGTTGATCCTGCCCACCGTGTGGGTACTGCGCCGCACGCGGCAAAGCCTGATCGGTTCACGGCTGTCGGCGGTGATATACGGTGTGCTCATGTTGTTTGTCGTGTATCTGGATCTGTTGCAATTCACGGATTTTGCACGGCAGACGGCACGTTCGGATCTGTCGGTCACCCTCATGACGGCGGCGCTCATCGTCACGGGGCTGACCGCCGCTTTGTACGGCATACAAGCGCTGGGCAGAAGCGCGTTGGTGGTGGCGGTACTCGGTGTCACGTTACTGCTCACGTTTTGCGTGTTGCTCATTCCGCAGATGCGCGCGGTACATCTGCCGCCCGCCGTATTCGGCGGCTTTCACCCCGTATGGCGGCAAACCCTCAAGGAATTACCGCGCACCGCGGAGATCGTGGCGGTGGGGGCATTGTATCCGTACGTGAACGGTAAACCGTTTCGCGCTTATGCGGGATTCATTGGGGCAAGCGGGGCTGTGACCCTGCTCGTGTGTATCGTGACCGCCGCCGTTCTCGGCGACTTTGCGGGACTCACGGCATACCCGTTTTATACAGCCGTTTCGGCGGCGCATATCGGCATCGCGGAATCGCTGGAACTGCCCGTCGTTGTGTTGTGGCTCGGCACGTTTTTTATTCGCATGGCATTGTTCGGTTGGCTCTTTTTGGAGCAGGCACAAACCATCTTCGGTGAACGGGTGCGGATGCCTGCGGCGCTTACTGCCGCCGTGTTGCTGATCACGGTCACCGTTTTGACACAACGCGGCACGTTTGCAGGACAATGGGGGATCATTACCGTTTTGTACGGGGCGGCGTTACTCACGGTCACCCTCATTTTTCCGCTTTGTCAAAGGAGGCGTGTTTCCTCATGAAACGGTTTTCGGTGATCGGTCTTCTCACGGTGTTGCTCACGGTGGTGGGGTTGGTACCCAGTTGCGGGTCCGAAACCGCCCTGCGTGACCGCATTGTGGTAACGGCGCTTGGCTTACACGGCGAAGCAGGCACCTACACGGTATCGGTACAAGCCATTGACTCGTTAAAAACGGCGTCGGGTCTATCCGAACAATCCGAAGCCGCCACCGCCGTGTACACGGCAAGCGGCGGCTCACTTTCGGCGGCGTTGGACGCGTTTTTGGAGGAGGCGGGACGAGAAACGTATATTCTGCAAAACCGTCTTATCACCGTCAGCGATGCGTTGTGCCGCCAAACGTCGCTGTTTGATACGATGGATTATCTCATCCGCCATGCCGACAGCCGTTCCCGCGTATCGGTGGCGGTATGCCGCGGCGATCCCGTGGCGATCTTGGACAGTCCCAGCGGCAACGATGCCATTCCCGCTTACTACCCCGTGGGTATTTTACAAGAGGGCGCCGCCAACGGACAGTGCGTCATGAGCACGTTGTTGGATGTGCGCCGCGCCGTATCAGGTATGGCGGATATCACCCTGCCGATCTTTAAGGTTACAAACAAGCGCCCCGTTCCGGACGGTACGTTACTGTTCCGCGACGGGGTGGCGGTCGGGGAACTCAACGTGAGGGAAACGAAGGGCCTTTCCTTGCTGATGGGGCAGGCGGAAACCCTGCTTGCGGTGATCGACGGGGTCACGTACGCGGTGACCTCGCCGCACGTGGAAGTGGACGTGACCGAAAACGGGACACAACACGCATACACGTTCACTGTAAGCGGGGAAGCGGAAGCGGTGGAAACCCGCAACGGTGCCTCACCCGATGTAACGGCGCTCACCCGTTATCTTACCGCCATTGTCACCGACACGTTGCGTGCCTTGGACGCTTTTGATTGCGATGCGTTGGGACTGGCGCGTTTGACGGCGGTGCGCGACCGAACGGTCACGCAAAAAACGGCCCGATCGCAACTGCATACGTGCGAAAAGGCCGTTTTTTGTGATATTCGATTACGGGATCAAAGGAGTGGTATGGAACGGTTAAGCGCGAACGAATAAAGCAGACACTCGCGCACGGGCAATTCCAGTACCGTGTTGAGTGCGCGGGCATACACACGCAGTTGCGCTTCATAGCGGTCGATCAGTTCTTCAGGGGTGTGCACGCGATCCGTCTTATAATCCACGATCACAAGCGCACCGTCTTCCACAAACACGCAGTCGGCAATACCCTGAATCACCGTGACTTCCTCACCGTACGCGGTATCTTCACAGTATGTGAAATGATATTCCCGCAACACCCGTTCCGCCCGACACATACGGGCGTACAGATCGCTTTCAAAGAACCCGCGCAGGCGATGCCGATCCAGCGAAGCGGCGGCGTCGGCGGATAAGAATCCCAACGCGACCAGACGGTCGGCTTCGCGATCAATAGACTCTGCGGCGGCTGCATAGTCGGCAAACTGCATGAACGTGTGCATCGCCGTACCCCGTTCCGAGGGGGTCAGACCGCCGCGGCTCAAAAACGCGGGGCGGGTATGCGCCACCAGTTCGGGGCGAGTGGGATCGGCGGTCAGTTCGGATGCCGCCATTTTGGACGGGATGGCGGCCAATGCGCGGTGGGGGTAATCGTATGCCATGTTGTCACGGATGCGCTGCATCAGCGTTTCATCCGGTTCTGCCGCCGTTTGGGTGCGTACGGACAGGGACGGCGGCGGGGCGGGCGTACAGAACGATATATCAATGTGTTGCGCGTCGGGGAGCACCGCTTCTTCCGTCAGACCGGCGTGTTGCCGCAACGCGGCGGCACACGGGTGACGGAGCAGGGCGGTGAGCACCCAATCGCTCATGGAATCCGCGTCCACGATCACAGACGGTGACAACGTTTCACAAGCGGGGTCAATGAGCGCACCCAGTGCACTCAACCGCTTGGCGGGATCGCTTACGGTGGTTACCAGATACAGTTTTTCACGGGCACGTGTCATGGCAACGTACAAGATCCGCAGTTCCTCGGCGCGGTCATCGGCGCGTTGCATGAGCAGTAATCCCTGCCACGGCAACGTGTGACGGCGGGTATACGAAACGGGATCGCGGTGGGTCATACCCACGCCGTATTCCGTGTGTAACAACAGATCGGCTTTGGCATTTTCGCGGTTGAATTCGTTGCCGAGTCCCGCCAAAAATACCACAGGATATTCCAATCCCTTGGAGGCGTGCACGCTGATGATCTGCACGGCATCTTCACCTGCATGCGGCGCGGCACCCGATAAGTTGACCTGCTGTTCCTGCAAGCGGTCGATGTGGCGGATAAAGGACGACAGTCCGCGGAATCCCGCCTGCTCAAACTGCGTGCACTGGTCGTACAGCAGTTGCAGGTTATCCGCGCGGATCGTCCCGCCGAAACGGGCACACAGAATTTCGGGGATCGCCAGTTCTTCATATAAACGGTTGAGCAGACGGTCCACGGTGAGCAACGCCGCCAGATCGCGGTAACGCCGCAACGTGTCAACGAGCACGGCACACCGTTTTTTGAGCGGGTCTGCCGCCTGCTTGCGTGCCGTACATACCGCATGATACAGAGCCGCATCGCGGCGGCACAGGCGGATCTCGGCAAGATCGTCGGTGCTGAATCCAAAGAGCGGGGAGAGCATCACCGCCGTGAGCGGGACGTCCTGCAACGGGTTGTCGATACACCGCAGTAACGATAACGCAATGCGGATCTCAGCCGTTTCAAAAAAGCCGTTTTCCACCGCCGCCACCGAGGGGATCCCGTAAAGTGACAACGCTTCGCGGTATGCCGCGGCATGGGACTTGTGACTGCGCAGTAAAATACAGCAGTCTCCGTAGGTAAGCGGGCGGGATACGCCTTTTTCCGTTACGGTAAAGTTGCCTTTCAACGCGGCAATGCGCTCGGCGATCACCAAGGCTTCCGCCTGATCTTTGGCAAACGCCGTTTTGTCAAACGTCGTACCGTCCACGATCAAACATTCGGTGCGGTAGGGTTCGCCCTCGGCGTTCGGATAGGTGGCGCCGCACACCAGTTGCTCGTTTTCATCGTACGTAATACCGCCCACCTGCGGGATCATGAGTTGACGGAACAGAAAGTTTACCGCCGAGGTGACCGAAAGGCGACTGCGGAAGTTCTTGCCGAGCGTAATGGTGGCGGGATAGTGCTTGCCGTCAAACGGGGGATAGGCGTTGCGCTTGTCAATGAAGAGTTTCGGCATGGCTTTGCGGAATGCGTAAATGCTCTGTTTGACGTCACCCACAAAAAACAGATTTTCCGCATGGCGGGACAGCGACAAAAACAACGCATCCTGTACGGCGTTGGTATCCTGATACTCGTCCACCAAAATTTCATCATAATGCGCCGATAATTCCTGTGCAAGTGCGCTCGGCACCCGTTTTTTGTTTTCTTTACGCGTTAACAAGGATAATGCCATGTGTTCCGCGTCGCTGAAATCAATCAGATCGGCGGCGCGTTTTTTGACGGCGAAATTTTCGGAAAAGCGCCGCACCAACGTGTATAACGCACCGATCAACGCGGCGGAACGGGTCAGATCATCGCGGCATTGTTGCGCGGTGCCGCAGCCGAGGGCTGTCAGTTTTTCAAGCGATTTTTTCGCTTTATCGCGCAGGGCGGAACACCGCGCCTTTAACGCGGGATCGGCGCCTTTACTGCCCTTAAATCCCGCAGGGGTAAAGGCGGATAATACCGCAAACAACCGATCCCAGTCACCGTTTTCGGCACACGTTTCCAACTCACGGACGGCGGTCAGATCCGCCAGCAGTGACGGCGCATAGGCGTTTTGCAGGACTTCATCTTGCTCGGCGGCGGTACACGCGGTCACGTAAAGCGATTCGCATTGCCGCAGTACGGCGCGGATCTCATCCAGTACGCACCGCCCCCAGACCGTGTCCGCGATCGGCACACTTGCATCGTACAAGGCGGCGGTATCGGTCAGCCATTCGTCGGGATCGGGGTAGGACTGAATAAACCGAAACACCGTTTCGGCGGCGCTGTACAAACGGGCATCGGTTTTGCCGTTGGTCAGTGCGGCCGCAAGCGCTTCAAAGGCGGGATCCTGCTCGGCATAACACGTTTGCAATGCCTCGTTCAAGGCTTCGTTGCGCAGTAAAAACGCCTGCTGTTCATCCGCCACTTTGAATTGCGGCGAGAGTTCGAGTGCGTGGAAATGTTCCCGCAATAACCCAATGCAGAAACTGTCCACCGTACAAATATCCGCGCGCGGTAACATCAGCAGTTGCCGTTGTAAGCGCAGATCGTCGGGGGATTCCGCCACCGCTTGTGTCAACCGTTCCGAAAGACGGTGGCGCATTTCCGCGGCGGCGGCGTTGGTGAAGGTGACCACCAGTAACCGATCCAGATCAATGGGGCAAACGGCATCGGTCACGCGTTGGATGATGCGTTCCACCAGTACCGACGTCTTACCCGAACCCGCGGCGGCGGATACCAGCAACGTGCCGCCGTGGCAGGTGATACACTGTTCTTGTTCAGGCGTCCATCCCATCGTCATCACCCTCCTCTTCGTATGCGGCGCGCAGATCTTCCAACGCTTCGCTTAAACTGCGGTCGGCGATCTCGCGGATCGGGTTGCCGTCTTCGTGGCAACAAATATCGTGATAGTCGCAATAGCGGCATCCGTCTTGCACCGGCACGGCATCCACCGCGCCGCGGCGCAGTTGTGCCGCCATGTCGAGTAACAGTTCCTGAATACGCCGCTGAATATGCCCGAACTGTTCCAAAGAGGCCAGCGACGAAGTTTTGCTCATATCACCGGACTTGAGCGTGCTCACCGGAATAAACACGCCCGCCAGATCGGCTTCCATGGCACGCAGGACGTCAGGGTCATCAATGAGTAACCCGTTCATGCGCATGGTAGCGAGCCGCTTGCGTTCCAGTTCGTTTTCGGGGATCGCCCGTTCAATGCGTACCACGGGCAGTTTTGCGGGCAGATACAAAATACCCGCAGGGGAGACCGACCCGTAACGGGTGTTCCCGTCCTGACAGATGGAGAATAAGTAAATGAGCATCTGCAGGTTCAATCCCGCCATCACTTCGGAAAGCGAGAACGTTTTGTTGCCGGTCTTGTAATCGACAATGCGCACGTAGGATTTATCGCCGTCGCGGAACACGTCCACGCGGTCCACGATCCCCCGTACCTGCACGGTGGTGCCGTCGGGCGCAGTAAGGATCCACGGGGCGATCCCGTTGTCCTCGGTATCGTTGATCGGCAGTTCGTAGTCCACCGGCACAAAGCGGCTTTCTTTCAGTTCGGCGATCACACGCCACATCAACTCACCGCAGAACCGTGACAGATGGGTGAACTGACCGCGCAGGTGCGCGTCCTCTTTATCCATATCACCCATATACGTTTCCACGTACTGTCTGACCGCCGCCGTCACGTCTTCCTGCACGGCGGATTTGGTGCATCCCGCGTACTGCCGTTTGGCATACGCGGGCAACAGTTCGCTCATAATATAATGCGCAAGCGTCCCCGCACCCGCCGCGTTGAGTTCGGCGCGGGCGCGCGGTTTGACGCGTAACCCGTATTGACAGAAATACGCAAAACGGCAGGTGTGATAGGTTTCCACCTGCGTGGGGGATAAGCGCATGTGTTTATAAAACAGACGTTGTGCCAACTGCTCGTTTTGCAAAGCGAGTCCCTGCTCCGCCCGTTTTAAGGCGGCAACGCGGTCGGCATACGCGGGCATACCGTCAAACACCGTGCGCAGAGAAGCCGCTTCCGCGGTCTGTTCGCGCCACACGGCGGATAAGCGGTGAAAGGCATCGTCTGCCGATTCGGTGACGGTATCTTCCGCCGATTGCTCGATACAATGCGGCAAAAGATCGCGGATGTTCTTCACCAACGAGGAGGGTTGTGCGCCGTTTTGTTTTGTGTACGTTACGATCAGCCGTTCCGACGGGGCGGCAACGGCGGTATAGGCATAAAACCGTTCTTCGGCGGTGCGGTGATCGGCATCGTCTGCCATGGGCAGACCCGCTTCAATGAGAATACGGCGTTCCCGATCGGCGAGTAACCCGCCGGCGGACGGATAGGCAGGGAACACACCCTCGTTGACACCCAGCAAAAACACGGTTCTCGGTTGCGTGTACCGTATGCGGTCGGCGGCACCGAACCGCACGCCGTCCAACGTGGGAGGAATACTGCCCAGATCATCCACACCCACCGCCAGGTGTAACAGATCGGCAAACCGACGCACCGTAGCGGGGGTGGACAACGCGGCAAATTTATCAAGGAGCGCCGTCACGTAATCCCACATACGGGCCTGCTGTTCGGCGGCGTGCACTTCGCCCACGGCTTTCAAACGGGCAACCTGCAAACGCACCGCGCGCGGCACGCGCAGTTCCTGTAAAAACGACCACAACGCGGCGGCAAACTGCTCCCCGTTGCGGGTACCGCTCAGACGGGATTGCAACCGCGAAAGCGGGTCGGTCAGGCGGCGGCGCAGGATGTTGAGGTAAACCAAACGGCGGTCGGACCGCTCATCCACAGTAGCGGAAAGACCGTCGGGGTGGGCGGTAAACGGTTCCCGCCATTGTTTGCCGCGTACGTTCCACGTAAACGCATAATTTTCCAGAAGTGCGGCAGAGGCGGCGGAAAATCCCGCCAGTCCCGTTTTGGTCAGGCGCAGAATATCCGCGCTGTCCCAGCGGTCGATGGCGGCAAGCGCCGATTCCAGTAACGTAATGAGCGGTTGCGTGACCACCGCTTCACGCAGATCCATGGTGCACGGCAACCCTTCACGGCGCAGCGCCGAGGCGAGCAGTTCTTCGTACTCGCCGCTTTGACGCACCACCACGGTGAAATCGCGGCAATACCCGCCGTGTTCACGCAGTAAACGGCGGATCTCGCGTGCCGTAAACCGACATTCTTCCGCGCGGTCGGCGCACGGGACGATGCGCACGGCATCGGTCGGTTCAGTGTACGCATCGGCGGCAGGGGCAAAGCACCCCGCTTCCAACGCTTGCAGTGCGGGGTCTTCGGTACGGTGATTTTCGGTCAACCGCAGGGGGGCGGCAACCGCCATGTGATGGCGGCTCGCCATATCGCGCAACGTGCTCGCGGTGCGGGCAACGGCGGAAAAACGGCCGAGCATATCCTGCCCCGCAGACACGGTATCGGTGCAAAGACACACCGTCATGGACGCAATATGCGGCATCAACCGATCCAGCACACGCAGTTCCTGCTCGGTAAATCCTTTAAACGAATCCAGATATACCTGCGCGCCGTCAAACAACGTGCAGGCGGGTAAACGGTCGGCAAGCACCGTCAGATCGTCCTGCGGGTCAACCAATGCGGCACTCGCCGCTAAGGCTTCGTACGCACTGAAGATCAGCGCGGTTTCTTCCAGTTTGGAACGCAAAATACCGCTCGGCAACGTTTTGGCGGTCTCATCCAGTTGCTTCGGGGTGACGGTGCATTGTTTGCACTCGGTCAAAAAATCCAGAACCGAGCGCAGATAATCGGGGTTATCCACGTGGCGGCGGTACACCGTCAGCGAATCTGCCACACTGTGAAGTGCCTGACTCATGAGCAACAGTGACAGCGTGCCGTCCATGCGTTTGCCGCACAGGCCGCCGACTTCGCGGAACACGGTCTGTGCCAAACGGGTGAAACTGAGCACCTGCACGCGTTGGGATAACACAGGTCCCAGTTGTGTGAGCAGGCGGCGCTCGTTTTCAAAGGAGGCTTGTTCGGGGACAATCAGGTAAAGCGGTGTCGTTTGTTGTTGTGCCGCTTTGTGCAGCATATCGTACAAAACGGTGGTTTTGCCCGACCCCGAGCGACCGATGATCAACTGTAGCACGGCGATTCCTCCTTTTTCGAGCCGAATTTGGTCATATTATACCAAGAAACGTGTCATAAATCAACCAAAAGGTAGAACCGCGCAAAAAACGCGAAATTAAGGTTGACAATTTTGCGGGGGTGGTGTAAACTAAACGTAGCGTATTTTAGCAAAAGCATTTACGAATAGGAGAGAATGTGTTATGAAAAAGGTATTGTCCCTTGTGTCCGTATGCTTGGTACTGGCATGTGTCATGGTTATGGCTGTTGCTCCGGTATCGGCTGCCACCCCGAAAGAAGACATCATTGCCAAGGCAAAAGAATTGATTCCGGCTGCTTATCAGGCAGAGTACCTCCCGCTTTTGGAGAACACCCTGCAGCAGGTGGAAGTCACGGCTGAGCAGGCAACCGCCGTTATCGCCAACATGGAAGCTGCCAAAGCTGCCGTTAAGGAAGATAAGGGCGATTCGTTGTCGGATTATACGCAGGCTGAGCAGGCCGCTGTTGTAGCAGAAATGAAAGCTGCTTGCACCACCTTGGGTCTGAAATGTGAAATTACCCCCGCTGAGAAACCCGTACACGAAGGTGACGTGGACTTCTATGTCTATGCTCCCACCGGTGAGAAGATTGCGGATATCGACCACGACATCAAAAAGACCGATTCCGCTGTGGATTACACCATGATCGCGGCGGCTGCCGGTTTGGCAATCGTGGCGGCGGTATCCGCTGTGTACGGCAAGAAGCTCGTCGCTTCCCGCTGATCTCACAATGAAATCTCGGTTTGAGAATTTGAGAAAAAGCCCTTTTTTAAAGGGCTTTTTCTTGTTATTACCGTATCTTTTTTCGGTTGCCGCCATTGTGTGCGCCTCGGTCGTGCTGTTTGAAACCGTCGTGGCGGAATCCGTGTTTTATCAATTGGCAACCGGTCTGTCCGGCGGGAACACCGTTGCAGGCAGTGAGGTCACGCCCGATGAAGGTCACCTGCCGGTCATCCGTTACGGCACCCAGTGGGCAACGTTAAACGTGGACGGCTGGGAAGAACGCGATATCAAGGTCTTTTTCGGTGACGAAGATGCGCTGCTCAAAAAAGGTGCCGGTATGAGCATGTTTTCCCGCTTTTGCGGGCAGGGCGGCAGAACGGTACTGTCTGCCCACGTGACCCGCCATTTTTATGAGATCGAGGATACCAAGGTCGGTACACTCGTCACCATGGACACCATCTACGGCAAGTATACGTACAAGGTCGTGGATACACTTATTTTCCATTACCAGGATAATGACGTGTTAAAAGCGGTGGAGGGTGAAGGGGAGACCCTGTTTATGTACACGTGTTATCCCCGCCAAAACGGGTTCCAATTCCGTTCCAAACGGCTGGCACTCATCTGCCGCAAGGTGGAAGGAAAGGAGTGGCCGACGTATGGGTAACAATCGCTTTGTTTGTGCATTGCTCGGTATCGTCCGTTTTGTGATCACAGCGGGGTTGTGCGTGTCGCTCGCGGCGGTGTTGTTGCTGTCGGGTCTGCGCGTATTGTTTGACCGTGAATGGTATGTGCAGACAACCCGTGAACCCGCTTTCGTGGAACAGTTGCAGGCGGATATCGCGGATTATCTGGAAGATGAATGTCTGTTTTACGGTATCCCGTTTGAATCGGTAAAAGACGTTCTCACAGAACAGCAGATCCAAGCGGCGGCAGAGAAACGTATGGCTTCGGTTTATGATGCGTTGTGCAGCGGCGGTGAACCCACCGCCGTTACGGTGGATGCCGCACCGTTCACGGCGGCGATCCAAGCATATTTTGATACGTTGCCCGCAGAGGAACGACCCCTGGATACCGAGGCGGCAGGCACCATTGCTACCGATTTTGCAAGCGGTGTGGCATCGGTCATGCAACTCGGTATCAGTGGGAAAATCGTCGCAACGGCGCATCCCGCCTTTGCGGAGGACAGCTTGCCCCGCCGCGTTCTCGGTACTGTTCACTGGTGGGCGGTTGCCGTGTTGGTGCTCACGGGATTGAGCTTGATCCCGTATGGCAGTACCTTACACAAACGGGCGTACAGTACCACCGGTGCGTTGTTTATCGGCAGTGCGTTGGCGGCAGTCCCCACGTGGTTGTTTGTGCGGTTGGATTTCCCTGCAAGCATCGCGCTTGGTGAATCCGCCCTGCGCGAATACGTTCAGTTGCTGTTGTATACGGTCCTTGACCGTCTGAATGTTATCACCGCCACGGCGTTTGCCATCAGCGCGGTGTTGCTTCTCGCTTCTGTCGTGTGGACGGTGTGCAGCAAAAAATCATAAAATGAAAAGTGCCCGATCAAAACAGATCGGGCGCTTTTGTTATCACGAAATATGCGGCACACTGTATCAGCAAAATGGTGGGCAGCCCCAACATAAACCGCTTGTGCAGAGTTTTGTGGCGGATGAGCAACATGGTCAGATACATTGCCCCGCATCCGCCCAACACGGCAAGTGTGAACAAGACGGCTTCCGGCACACGGCGTGTGCGGCATTTGGCGGCGCATTTGTCCGCGATCGTGACGATCGCGGCAATCGCCGAAAGTACGGCAAGATACAGAAAAAACGGTTGCACGGGCATTCTCCTTGTAAAAACCAAACGATGGCAGAATTGACATAAGAGTGAGTGAAAATCGTGTGACTATGACTTACCTGGTTGGAAAAACGGATTTTTATTAGTAAAGACGGTTATTGTTTGCTCTCTCTTGCAGTGTTGATGGAGGAGATTAGCATTCTGCGTATCGATCCGCAATTGTGCAGAACACTTTTTGTAATATCATCAGAAAGAATACCGGCTTTTTGAGCAATTTCAATCCAGTATTCTGTTTCGTAACATTCCTTCAAAGCAATCTGTAATTTGGCAATGAAATCCGGACGGCTATGTGCATATTTTGCCTCGCGAATATTCGCACCAATACTTGTGCCGCTTCTCTCAAGTTGATTTGACAGAGAATAATGTCCTTTTATGTTTTCTGTAAGTTTGAGAATTTGAATTGCAAATTCTGTTGATATATCCGCAAGTTTATTTTCAGCCATCGAAATCCCCTCTTTGAGTACAGTATATCACCGATTTCAATGATTTTCAATGAAATCGCGCAAGCGCGATGAAATCCTCGTTTCACTCGGATGAAATCTGCTTCGCAGATGAAATTAAATCCGTCCTTTACCCGACGAAGTCGGATTTCATCACGCAAGTGATTTCATCCATCGAAGATGGATTTAACCCGTCCGCAAGGACGGATTTAGTTGAAAAGAAGCACCTTTGTCAACT
>JAFSIB010000045.1 GCA_017440005.1 Clostridia bacterium | reverse complement strand
TGTTTCCGGTCGTGTTTTGACATACACGACAACAGCCGCGGTAACCAGCAATGCCAGCACCACAAACCCTACAACGACGCCTACCCACTTTTTCTTCATAAAAAAACATCCTTTCTTTTCGAATCGCGGTAGGCGATGCCGACAGAAGGATGCATTCATCAAAAGAAGCCGAAAGAAAGCGACTTTTACTTGTGCCCTTACCAACCCTCGTGGTTTTCTGCACGGCTACGTTAGGCAAGTCTTCTGGCTCATGGTCGCTCCGTTTTCCCTTCCCGATTTCTCAGTGGTTTATGAAACGGCAGTCACCAATTACAGCGACGGGTTCGCGGGGGATTTGCACCCCTCTTCCTTGTTAGGTCACATCTTCTGCAACACCTAACGGCCTCCGTTATTCGTTTGTCGGGTCCAGTATACCACACTTTGCGGTTTTGTCAACAAAAAAGCAAGATTTTCTTGACAATTACCGCACGTTAGTGTTACCATAGCAGTGTTAAAGCGATGACGGGACAGGCTTTTGCATCGTGTTTGCTTAACAGAGAACATCCGGCAGCTGAAAAGGATGTAAGCAATCGCACAAGCTCACCACCCCTGAGTGCGTTCGGGACAAAACGGAAAGAACGACGGATCGCCCCGTTACAGGCGTCAATGAGTGCGGATGTTTATCCGTGAATCAGGGTGGAACCGCGAGGCAATTATGCCCCGCCCCTCGTTTGTAGGGGCGGGGATTTGTTTTTTGAAAGGAGCATTTATTATGTTGAAAATCACTCTCAAAGGCGGCGATGTACGCGAAGTAGCGGAAAGCACTACTTTGGATGCACTGTGCCGCGATATTTCCATGGGGTTATACCGTGCCGCTTGCGCGGCCCGTGTGGATGGTGAAGTTGCTGATCTGCGCACCGTTCTCACCGGCGATTGTACGGTTGAATTTTTGACGTTTGACGATATTGACGGCAAAAAGGCATATTGGCATACCACTTCCCACGTCATGGCACAAGCCATCAAACGGCTGTTCCCCGATGTGAAACTGGCAATCGGCCCGTCCATTGATTCCGGTTTTTATTACGATTTCGACCATACCGGCGGTTTTTCTCCCGAGGATCTGACCGCTATCGAAGCCGAAATGAAAGCCATCATAAAAGAAGGACTTCCGATCGAGCGGTTTACGTTGCCCCGCGAAGAGGCGATCAAACTCATGGAAAATGAACCGTATAAAGTGGAATTGATCGAAGCATTACCCGCCGACAGTGAGATCTCGTTCTATCGTCAAGGTGATTTCACCGATCTGTGTGCCGGTCCTCACCTGCCGGATACGGGTCGTTTAAAAGCCGTTAAATTGTTGAGTGCCACCGGCGCATACTGGCGTGGCGACTCCAACAATAAAATGTTGCAACGTATTTACGGCATTTCGTTCCCGAAAGCGGCAGAGTTGGAAGAACACCTCACCCGCCTGGAAGAAGCCAGAAAACGCGATCACAACAAACTCGGCCGTGAGTTGGAACTCTTTACAACGGTTGACGTGATTGGTCAAGGCTTACCGATTTTGTTGCCGAAGGGCGCCCGTGTGGTGCAGTTGTTGCAACGCTGGATAGAAGACGAAGAACAAAAGCGCGGTTATTTGCTCACCAAAACACCGTTGATGGCAAAAAGTGATCTGTACAAGATCTCGGGACACTGGGATCACTATCTGGACGGCATGTTTGTTTTGGGCGATCCCAAAGACGAGTCTAAGGAATGCTTGGCAATGCGTCCCATGACCTGCCCGTTCCAATATCAGGTATTTTTAAACCGTGCTCGTTCGTACCGCGATCTCCCGATGCGTCTCGGCGAAACCTCTACCCTGTTCCGTAACGAGGATAGCGGTGAAATGCACGGATTGATCCGCGTACGTCAGTTCACCATTTCCGAAGGTCACCTGATCCTGCGCCCCGATCAATTGGAAGAAGAATTCAAAGGCTGTCTGGAACTCGCAAAACACGTACTGGATACAGTTGGTATGTGGGAAGATTGTACGTTCCGTTTCTCTCAATGGGATCCCAACAACAAAGAAAAGTATATCGGCACACCCGAACAGTGGGATGAAGCCCAAAGCATCATGGGCAAGATCTTGGACGATCTGGGTCTTGACTACTCCATTGGAATTGATGAAGCGGCGTTCTACGGACCGAAACTGGATATTCAGTATCGCAACGTGTTCGGCAAGGAAGACACCATTGTGACAATTCAGGTCGACCAATTGTTGGCAGAACAATTTGACATGGAATACACCGATCAGAACGGTCAAAAAGTACGTCCGTATATCATTCACCGCACCAGTTTGGGTTGCTATGAACGTACCCTCGCCTATTTAATTGAAAAGTATGCCGGTGCGTTCCCGTTGTGGTTAGCGCCTGAACAGATCCGTGTGTTGCCGTTATCCGAGAAACTGCTGGATAAGGCTTGTGAGATCACCGAACAACTCAAAGCATACGGTTTCCGTGCCGAAACGGATGTGCGTAACGAGAAGATCGGCTATAAGATCCGTGAAGCACAAATGCAAAAAGTACCGTACATGCTGGTCATCGGTGAACGGGAAGCCGAAGCCGGGTTGGTTTCCGTCCGTTCCCGTAAAGACGGTGATATCGGCACCATGCCGTTGGATGAGTTTATCGCCAAAGCTCTCAAGGAAGTTGCTGAAAAAGCACGCTGATAACAAAAACGCCCTACTGCTTTTTGCAGTAGGGCGTTTTTTATATGTGTTCAATCAACTGGGTAACAATTACCGTGATATCATCCGGGTCTTCACCTTGGCGTTCGCGCGCTTGTGCGGCGATAGTTTCAGCCAACTCATCCAACGACATATGACGGTCCTTATCAAAGACATTCAGCAAATCTTCTATCCATTCGACGCCTTCGTTGCTAACACCATCACTCATGATCAGTAAAACATCGCCGTCCACTAAGCGATCGGTCACATGCGATACGGAAAGTTCCCGCAAAATACCGAGCGGCAATGACGGTTCTGCGAAATACGATACTCTGCCGTTGCTGTACAACAGTGATACACCGGCTCCGGCCTTGATCATGGTAATCTCGCCGTTGTATAAATTGGTTTCCAACAGATCTAATGTTGCCAAACTTTCATCTTCGGATTTAGCAACCAACGCCGTGTTGATCATGCGAAGTGAACTCTCGTAACCAAATCCGGCTTTCCAAAGCCGCGTGGCAAGCCCCGCCGTCATGGCACTGTCAACCGATGCTCTACCGCCGCTACCCATTCCATCACTCAACACGATCAACTGTCCCCCGAATCCGTCTTTGCAAACTTCAAACGCATCGCCGCAAAGGGATTCCCCTTTACAGCTGAGCTGCGATGTGCCGACGCGCATATAAAACCGCGTTTGTTCCGTCAAACAGATTCTGGTGATGCCAACCGCATATTCTGTTATAGGTAACGCAAATACCCGTCCGCAAACATGTCCTATCTTTTGGCGAAATACGTGTCGATCGTGCGGTTGGTAATTCCCATTTAAGACCATTTCGATCTTCATCTCTCCTTTTTCCCCCACTTGACACGAAATCTCCTTGACATCCGCATTTTCTTTTTCCAACACTTTTCGGATTTGTTTCGTGAGTGGAATATCCTGCCACTCCGGAATAGTGAATTGCTCGGAAAACTCCGTCAACATGGTCGCCATGCTGTCAAATTGATCATTGATCACACTGCGCAATTCATATAACCGTCTGTAAGCGCTCTCCCGTAACAAGAACGATTTATAATGCTCATTCAACGCCATACACATTTTATCAGCAAAGCGACAGTCGGTTGCCAGGTAACCGGTAAGTTCTTGTTCTTGTAAACTTCCGTTTTCACGAAGTTTCGGTAAGGTATGGTGTAAGGCATCCGTAATATGTGTAAAATGCTTGTCCCAACATGAAACACGATGTTTACACTGCCCGCAAACCGTATCGATGCTTTCTTCGCAAACACTGCCGATATCGGGTGCTCCCAACGCCGCTAATCGGTTAGAAACCGAATCAACGGTTCCCACAACCTCCTGCATTGCTTGCGCCGCATACTGCAACTTCATGGAAGCCGACCGACGGGTCGCATCTTCTTCCGGTAATCGACGAACCGAAAGAAAAGCGCGTTCCACAACCGCTTCAAAAGAGGTTGGAATCATCAAAAACAGAATACAGGAAGCAAAGGCTTCATAGATTCCGATAACGACCTGTACCTCTTGCCTGGCTTGTACAGTCGCGATCCCCATGGCAGCCAGATACAGAAGTGAAGAAATCCATTTTCCCTTATCCGTAAACAGCGCCGCCAATATGCCCCCCAGCGCAAACGCAGGCGACAAATGTGCCAGATCCGGTGTTGCCAATACGATCGCCACACTCATAAGAATCCCCATTGATGCGCCGCCAGCCAATCGCGCACACCGTGCCGCCAGTAAAATCAGCAATCCACACACAATACGTCCCGGAGAGATACCGGAGAATTCAATTGTCAGCAACGCCACCATACTGACCGATAACAAGACGATCGCGCTGATCTGTCCGCGTTCGGAAAACGCCCGCTCGCCCACGTACGGCAATTCCCGCAACAAATATGACGTAAAATACGCAAATCCTCCGCCCAATATACTTTCGGCAACGATCGTTAAAACCCCACCGATTTGCGGCTGTGCGCCCAGTAACAAGGCGCTTCCCGTAATCACCAAACTGATGCAGGTGATACATGGTGCAAACAACACTGATCGCACAACGCGCTGAAAGCCGCTTGCCGCCCACCGCATACCGACCACTGCCGCTGATGCGGCAATGTATCGCAAGGCTACAGACGAGCCTTGTGTCAGGTAGCCGATCATGGATGCTAAATACACCAAAACCGTTCCCGGACCGCTAACGGATGCTACCAACCCCACGCCGAACGGCATTAACCCTTCGTACACAGAGGCGCGCGGGAGAAGCAAACCCAGCAAAATACCGCCGATCATCTCCACCAAGGTCCGTTTTAGCCCTCTTCGTATACCTGTATTTTTTAAAGCCAAAGAATCAAAACGATCGTTTCTCAATAGTTTCACATCACACACCGCCTTTATACCGACATTATATATCGACCCCTCCTACCAAAACTGTCAAATATCGTCCGCGAAACGGGATACCTTTACACGATAAAGATCAAAAAACGCAACACCATTGGTGCGCGGCGTCTATTTGGTACAGGCCTTGCATATAGTGGATGGTAAAGGAGTGGACGAAACATGCAGGAACACACCATACACGGCTTAACGGAAAAACAAGCAGAGCAGTCGCGGAACACACACGGTAGCAATCGGTTGACAAGCAGAGCAAAACAAGGTTTTTTTAAACAGTTGTTGACAAACTTCGGCGATCCGATCATCAAAGTGTTGTTATGTGCACTGGCGCTTAATCTGCTGTTTCTGTTTCGAAACCATGATTGGTATGAATCCGTCGGCATTGCCATTGCTGTGTTTTTGGCAACCTTTGTATCCACTCTATCCGAATACGGAAGTGAAGCCGCATTTGAAAAACTGCAAGAAGAAGCCTGTGGTATTACCTGCCGTGTTTATCGCAACGGACACTTACGGGCACTCCCCCTCGACGATATTGTGGTGGGTGATGTGGTTTCGTTACAAAGCGGCGAGCGCATTCCGGCAGACGGTATCCTGACAGACGGTTGTCTGCAGGTGGATCAATCCGCCTTAAACGGTGAAAGCGAAGAAACGGAAAAATGCGCGGGCGTACAAGACGAAGTCCCCTCACTCACCTCCCGCTCGCACGTGTTTCGCGGAAGTGTGATCAATTCCGGAAGCGGTTGCATGAAAGTTACTGCTGTTGGGGATCACACGTTGTACGGCGGAGTCGCCGACGCCTTACAAGAAGAAACCCGTGAAAGCCCACTAAAAGTCCGATTGGCAGGTCTTGCCAAGACATTAAGTGTGATCGGCTTTATTGCCGCGATTGCCGTCGGTTTAGCCGATCTGTTTTATAACCTGGTAGTCGTTAACCAATATCAGTGGGATGATATTGTCCGGTGTATTCGCGATATTCCTCATCTTTGCAACACTGTATTACACGCCTTAACGCTGGCGATCACGGTGTTGGTCGTAGCTGTCCCAGAAGGGTTACCCATGATGATCACGGTTGTGTTATCCTCCAATATGAAACGGATGTTATCACAACACGTCTTGGTGCGGAAACTCGTTGGTATTGAAACATCCGGCAGTATCACCATGTTATTCACTGACAAAACCGGAACACTGACTGAAGGCAAACCGAAAGTATCAGTATTTGCGGCAGCCGATGGAACTCTATATCCGGATGCGAATGCGCTCCGTGTTCAAAAGCCGTTATGGAAAGCGGTACGCGATTCATGTTTGTATAACAATGAGAGTACCATATCCGGTGGCGAGATACTGGGCGGAAACACGACCGACCGTGCGTTGCTCTCCTATATCCATGACCGCCATCCGTTCCCGTCTGACGCTCAGATCATCCGTCGCATCCCCTTTGACAGCGACCGAAAATGGTCAGCCACCGAAATCCGAACGCGTAAGAAACGACAAGCTGTTACTTTTTATAAAGGTGCGCCCGATCGTTTGTTATCCTGTTGTGATCGCTATATGTCATCCGATGGAACGATCCTGTCGCTTGACGGGTATAGCCGTAATTTGATCAAGGAACTGGAAGACAAAGCCATGCGGGTAGTTTTGCTGGCATTTGATAACTCACCTATCCGCGATACACCGAACGGGTTGATTCTGCTCGGATTGGTGGGATTGCGCGACGATGTCCGTGCGCAAGTGCGCAAAGCGGTAACCGACGTTAAATCCGCCGGTATTCAGACTGTGATGATAACGGGTGACAGCAAAGAAACGGCAACGGTGATTGCCCGCTCTGCCGGCTTTTTTAAGAACCAATCCGAGGAAGTGGGCAGTATTCTGACCGGTGAAGAACTCGCCCGTTTGAGCGATGATGAAGTGCGTGCACGTCTGCCCCGTCTTGCCGTAATCGCGCGGGCGTTACCGGGTGATAAAAGCCGCTTAGTACGTCTTGCGCAGGAAAGCGGGTATGTGGTTGGTATGACAGGAGACGGCGTAAACGATGCGCCCGCCATGAAGAAAGCCGATGTGAGTTTTGCCATGGGCAGTGGTACGGAAGTGGCAAAGCAAGCAGGCGATATTGTGATTTTGGATGATAATTTTGCTTCCATTGCAAAAGCCATTCTCTTTGGACGCACCATATTCAAAAGCATACGCAAATTTATTGTCTTTCAACTGACCATGAATTTCTGTGCAGTCGGTATTTCCGTGATCGGCCCGTTTATCGGCATCGACTCACCCGTTACCGTGATGCAAATGCTGTGGGTCAATATCATTATGGACACTCTGGCAGGTCTGGCATTTGCGGGTGAACCGCCGCTTCCCGAATATATGACCGAACCTCCCAAGCGCCGCGATGAACCGATTTTAAACCGATATATGCTCAGTCAGATCCTGTTGACCGGTGTGTTCACCATTGGATTAAGTGTAACGTTTTTAACGTGGGATTGGTCAAAACTCCTGTTCCGTTATCACATACATCCCGTGTATTGGATGACCGCATTTTTCACGTTCTTTATCTTTTGCGGCATTTGCAACAGCTTTAATGCGCGCACCACCCGACTGAATCTGTTATCACATCTGCACCGTAATCCGGGATTTGCCGTCATTATGGTAACCGTCACCATAGTTCAATTATTGCTCATATACTTTGGCGGCGCACTGTTCCGCGCTGCGCCGCTGACACTGCAGGAAATACTGATTGTCTTTCTGTTTGCGGCATTGGTAATTCCGTTTGATATCTTGCGAAAATGTTTGTTACGGTTGTGTCACCGTCACGGGAGATTATGATTATCCGCTTGTCCTTTTGTGAATACTACCCTTTGAGGTGGATGTATGACAACGCGATATGTTTCCCGTCAAAAAGCGGCCCTTCTGTTAAAAGGACGACGTTCAGGTGCATCGTGGGCACAGATTGTGATTATGATTGCGGAGTTTGCGGTGATTGGCATGCAAGTGTTATCCCTTTACACCCTTAATGCACCACTTGCCGGCATCTGTATAAGCGGTGCTTTGGATCTTTTGTTTGTATCGCCGCTCAAAGCAGGGCGCGCCTATTATTACAAAGAAATAGCGCTCGCATCATCAAACGTTCGCTTTTCCGATTTTCTGATCTTTTTTCGGCATCATTATGAACGGGCGGTCTTGTGGCGGCTTCGGTTGTGGGTTACACGAACCGTGTGGAACGCGGTGTTCAGTCTGCCCTCTGCGGTATTACTCACCGTTTGTCTGCAAGCGGAACAACAAGGGCAGGCAACCGTTGCAGTAATCGCTTTTGTGCTGGCGATCGTTCTCTTTATTTTTGCATTGATCCTTACTGAAATCCGTATGTTCCGGTATATACCGGTCGTTTATTGCCTAACCGAGCTGTCCGTACGTCAAGCATTTAAAATAGGACGTTTGTACAGTAAAAAGTTCGGCGGACAATGGACCTTGTTATATTTGGACTATGCCATCCCTGCCTTGGCATTTTGGTTAGTTGTTCCCTTTATTTTCACAACACCGGTATTCCACACGGCAAGAGCGGCAACAGTTCTGCGACTTTTTCGTAAAAATCCCGATGAGATTCCGGAACAACACTTGAAACGGCGTAAAAATCATGGTAAAATAGTGGGCGAATTTTAATTTTCTTGGAGGCGCCATGATTACCGTATCGGATTTAGGCATTAATTTCAGCGGCCAAAACTTATTCACACACGTAAACTTACTGTTCACACCCGGCAACTGCTACGGTGTGATCGGTGCAAACGGGGCGGGTAAATCCACGTTCCTGCGCATCTTGTCCGGCGATTTGGAACCGTCCGCCGGTGAAGTGATCATTGATAAGAAAAACCGCATGTCTGTTTTGAAACAGGATCACTACGCGTATGACGAGTATACCGTTTTGGATACCGTCATCTTGGGCAATCCCCGTCTGTATGAGATCATGCAGCAAAAAGACGCGCTGTATGCCAAAGAAGATTTCACCGAAGAAGACGGTGTCCTTGCTTCCGAACTGGAAGGTGAATTTGCGGAACTCAACGGTTGGGAAGCCGAAACGGAAGCCGGTCAGATCCTGCAAGGCTTAGGACTTTCAACGGATATTCTGTATCAGCAAATGAGTTCTCTGCCGGATAAAGACAAGGTTAAGGTATTGCTGGCACAAGCCTTATTCGGTCAACCGGATATCATCCTGCTTGACGAGCCGACAAACCACCTGGATATTGCATCCATTGCCTGGTTGGAAGAATTCTTGATGGATTACATCGGCACGGTGATTGTAGTATCGCACGACCGCCACTTCCTGAATAACGTCTGCACACACATTGTGGACGTTGATTACAACAAGATCAAGATCTATGTTGGTAACTACGACTTCTGGTATGAGTCGAGCCAACTGATGCAAAAGATCATGAAAGAGCAGAACAAGAAAGCCGAAGACAAGATCCGTGAATTGCAAAACTTTATCCAACGTTTCTCGGCAAACAAGTCCAAATCCAAGCAGGCAACTTCCCGTAAAAAGTTGATTGAAAAATTAAGTGTTGAGGAAATGCCTGCTTCCTCCCGTCGCTATCCGTTCGTTGGGTTCTCAATGGACCGTGAAGCCGGCAAAGAAATCCTGGCTGTGGAAGACCTCTGCCTGACAACGGACGGCTCCCCCGTTCTCAACAAGGTTTCGTTCCGTGTCAACAAAGGCGATAAGATCGCATTTGTGGGCGAAAACGAGTTGGCGATCACCGCGCTTTTCCGCGTGTTGATGGAAGAGATCACGCCCGATTCCGGTACCTTTAAGTGGGGCGGCACCACCTCGCAATCCTATTTCCCGAAAGATAACTCGGAATTCTTTGAAGATTGCGATTTAAACCTCATTCAATGGTTAAACCAATATTCCTCAGACAACACCGAAACGTATCTGCGTGGGTTTCTCGGGAAAATGTTATTCTCCGGTGACGACGTGTTAAAACCTGTGAAAGTCTTGTCCGGCGGCGAGAAAGTGCGTTGCATGTTATCCCGTATGATGATGTTCGGCGCCAACGTGTTGGTACTGGATCAACCGACCAACCATTTGGATCTGGAATCCATCACCGCTGTCAACGATGGCTTGATCGCCTTCCCCGGCAACGTTCTTTTCTCCTCGTATGACCATCAGTTTATTGAAACCGTTGCTAACCGCATCATTGAATTCCGCGCAGATGGCACCATTATTGATAAGATGATGTCTTACGACGATTATCTGCAATGGAAATCGGAAAATCATATCCAATAAGCAAAACTCCCGTGTGATGTCACACGGGAGTTTTTGTTTACCATAAAATACGAACCGGACCGTACAAACCGGATTCCAACGATTCCTCATTGAAGTTTTTTTGCAACACTTCCATATAACCGGGTTGGTAATTCAAAATCCAAGCACCGAAATCGTGGTACACGTATTCGTTCGCCAATGTATTGGATACGCAAATAATCAATTCGTTTTCCGCTTGTAACGGTGGTAGCGGAATGCGGTGCGGCGTGAATATCTGAGAGCCGAGAGATTGACCGTTGAGAATCACCTCGCAGGAATAGTTCACCCTCCCCAGATCCAGCATGGCGCCATGCCGCATTCCTTCGTCCGCTGCAAAGGTCGTGCGATATTCCACGTCACCCGAGAATTCTTTACCCATGACCGCTCGCCAATCACCCAGCAGTATCGGATTCCAGGATTCGTGAAAATATTCGGATACAAACCCGTCATCCGGTGTAATCTTCACGCGACGCAATCGACGATACCGGAAATCCGAAAGAGTAAGCGAACGTTCCGTCATAGGTTCGGCTGTTATTCCCTGCGTCACCGCTTCGTGTGGGAACAATAAGATCACCTCGCCGCCAAGCGGGATGTCATACACATACGGCAACACCGACACCGTCGTTCGCTTGCCGGTCATAGCATCGATTTGAATGGCCTTTTCAGCCCTTTCGTACGGAAAGGTTATCCTACCCGTTTTGGCGTGAAACGCCTCGTTTGTGATGTAATAGAGTGTCCCGTCGGCTATACGGCGACGCGTGGCGCGAACATCGCAATCCGACAGTACGATCGGTTCGACAACATAATCGCCCGTACACACCGTCACGATACCGCCCGCTTTACGAAAGGCGTCCAGTTTTTGAGAAATAATGTCTGTGAGTGTCACCGTATCGTCTTGCAGATACAACACTTTATAGGTTGCATCCCCCACACACAAAGCACCGTTTTTGATTTCGGCGGCCAAGATCGCATCCTCATCCACAACATCCATATCACAACCACGGCGTTCCAGCTGACTACCGACATCTTCAAATCGTTCGGCTGCCACACGTGCTTTCTGATCCCATGGCCAAATATCACGCATTGGCATAAACAGCGCCGCTTCCACAATGGGTTTACCTGCTGACATTAAGTAGTTGACGCGTGCCGCCCACTCGTTAAACGGACGCAGATTGCGATAACCCGGCAAATTCGGTGCAAAGGTCGGCTGACCTGTACGAGCCACACGGTCACCTGCGTATTGGAATTGTATGTTCATCGGGTTCAGAATGTTTAGGCCGCGCACTACTTGGAAATTATACACCCACCGCATTTGATCGTAAGTAATACCGGCACCGTAAATGGCGAAGGATTCCGTCAGCGCCAAACGTGCACCCGTCTGGTGAGCCGCCGAAGACGCGTAGCGCGGGAAAAACCGATTGGCGCAAAGCGGTGCATACGGTTCAACCCCTTTCATTTCAGGACCGGGAAATGCTTGTCGCCAGATGATATCCACACCCGGCACATCCATCGCCCGCAAGCAACGCAAAATATGATGATATCCCCATTTAGCGTTACCAAATGCTACGTCGTCACCACCTACATGGCCACCTGACAGTGATCCGTTTTCACGGCACCAGTCACGTAGTACCATAAAGTAGTTTTCTGTAAACAAGCGCGATATTAAGTCTTTGTAATCCACACGAACTTGACGGTCTTCTTCACATTTGGCTTCGTCACCAAATAACGCATCCAAATGCTGCACAATATCGTAGCCGTATGTTTCCAAGAAGCGTTTATCAAAATTCTCGGTCCAGGATACCAGTTCATCATGTCCGAGCGAATATACGTGCGGCTCATCCGTAAATGTGATTGGAAAATGTTTGCCGTACTCCCCACCGAATGCCTTTTTGTATGTTTCGTGCGTATACTTTACAAACAGTTCTGTTGATTTGCGGTTAAGAAGATCCGGATATGGTTGGGCAACCGGCGGAATCACTTTAATTTCACCGTTTGCCGTAATTCCAAACGCTTCCAGTTCGGGATTGTTTTTGACAACAAGCCCGTTCGCCGCTCCGGACGGATAACCGCCTTCGTCGTACATCCAACATTGTATACCGCGTTTTTCCGCTTCCTCAATAGCAAAACGCAGCTGCGCCATATATTCATCCGAAAGATATTTCTTCTCGCCTTCGCAATTGCTGATCGATTGCGAGAATTCACTGGGGCTCGGCAAAATGTACAAACCGCGGATGCCGCGTTCTACCATACCGTCTAGTTGCTCTATAATACCTTCATCGGTAATTTGACCGCGCCACACCCAC
>JAFSIB010000044.1 GCA_017440005.1 Clostridia bacterium | reverse complement strand
TTATAATATTTTATAATATTTTATAATATTTTGCAATGTTAAATCGCCTTTTGTAGCATAATATGCTTGGGTGATAAATATGAAACCGTTAAAAGAAGGCATCAGCATCACATTGGATCGTGACGTCATCGAAAACATCAAAGCGTTAGCCGAAGAGCAAGATCGTTCGGTTTCCCAATACATCAATTTAGTGTTGAAAGGGCATTTGAAACGGTTAGCGGAAAAAGGTGCAAAGAAATGAAAAAAACGGGGCGCAATACGCGCCCCCGTTTCTTTTAATAAGCATCACGCCTTAAAGGCAAAATGAGATTTTTTAGGCATGTACGTCGCCTAAAGCCTCCCTTGTGTAAAGGGAGGTGGCCGAGGAGGCGTAGCCGACGAGGTCGGAGGGATTGTAAAATGCATAAAATTTTTATGTGCAACAATCCCCCAGTCAGCCTATCGGCTGACAGCCCCCTTTACACAAGGGGGCCTTTTTTCATTTAACGCCACACAAATCGACGTAAAACAACGCGGGTGTGAATTCAAGATTCACACCCGCGTTGTTTCGGTTATTGGTTTTGGGGGATCAGGGGGACGTAATCAATGGCTTCGGCAACGGGTTCCCGCATCCACAAAGACGGGAACACGCGCAACGTAAACCCGCATCCCGGTTCTGCGCCCCACGCGGAAGCATCTGCCTGCGGCAGGGCGTACGCCGCCATGATCATCATGATAACGCCGCCGTGGGTGCAGATGACGGCATCGCCGTCACCGTGTTTCATGACGTCTTCCACGATACTTTCAAACGCCGACATGATCCGTGCCTGAAATGCGGCGGCATCTTCCCCGCCGGGGATCTCGGTAAGCTCCCCGCGGATCCAACGGCCGAAATCTTCGTCCAGTTGCAGTTCAGCGGCGCTTTTGCCGTCCCAGATACCGAAATCACATTCCGCCAACGGTTCCACGACTTCCGCCTGCGCTTCGGGGTACAGCACCGCAAGCGTTTGTTTGCACCGTGTGAGAGGACTTGTGTAAAAGTGAGCGGCGGGCGGATAGATCGCCTCTTCCTTTTTGGCGATCAGGTCAGCAAGGCCGCCCGGTGACAACGGCAGATCGGTTTTGCCGAGGTACAGACCTTTTTCATTCGCTTCGGTCAACCCGTGCCGAATCAGATGGATTTTGTAACTTTTCACAGAAAAAACCTCCCAAAGTTAGCAGAACTTACAGTTTACAAAACGTAATATGTGGGTTATAATTGAAAACCCACCGTATAATTCCGGTGGATCACACATGTGTAGGAGTGGACCGAAATGTCAACGGTTTTTGCGCGGACTTTAACGCTGTTGCGGAAAGAGCGCGGACTCAGTCAAAAAAAGGCGGCAGCCGATCTGGATATTTCTCAGGCGCTGTTATCGCACTACGAAAAGGGCATTCGCGAATGCCGTTTGGAATTTGTGGTACGTGCCGCCGATTATTATAACGTATCGTGCGATTATTTGTTAGGGCGTACGCCCGATAAATCGGGCGCCATGCTCACCGTGGATGATCTTCCCGAGGGGGATGCCACCGCGGGCGAGGGCACGGACAACATGTTGCCGGTACTCAACAAGAAACTGGCGCTCAACGCGGTGAGCGTGTTATTTGATCTGCTCAAGCGGTGCAAGAACAAGGAACTGACCGCCGAGGTATCGCATTACTTAAACCTTGCCGTGTACACGGTGTTCCGCAGTTTATACAGCGCGAATTCCAAAAACTCCAGCGCGTTGTTTGCCCTGCCGGACGTGTACTGGCAACCCACCGTGAACGGGGAAATGGGTGTTGGTGCGGCGCATATCCGCAAAGTGGCAAAAGAGGCGTTTGCGGAAACCAAGCCGCCTTCCATGTCCCCCGACGGCTTGTCCAAAGCCTATCCCCTGCTGGCTTCCTCCCTGATGAACGTGATCAAGCGCGCGGAAGAAGATCTGGAATAAGATGACGCGGACGAACGATGAAAAGTTCGTCCGCGTTTTTTATTGTTTGAAGACCCAGCCGCGTTGGACGCGGAAACTGATGAGAAACAACACCGTATCCACGAGCAGTTTCAGCCACGTGGCGTTCCAGTGCAGTAACGCAAACAATCCGCTGGTGGCAAACGCGGAAAGGGATACCTGGATCACGCTGACCAACGCATACCGTCCAAGCCGTTTGCCGGTGTTGCCGTGGCTTTTGAACACCGTTTGTTTGTTGACGGTGAAGTTGAAAAGACCGGACAGTACGCGTGCTACGTACGTGGCAACGATGATCTGCGTTTCCACTTTCACCGATGGGGTGACGGCGTGCATGAGCGCCAACAACACGGTGTAGGCTAAAATGTCCACGACAAACGAGGAAAGCGATGCCGCCAAAAATTTCAGAAACACGGAATAGATACGTGCCGAATCCAGCAAGGGATTGAAGTGAGAAGAACGGTTTTCTTCAATGTACACGGTTTCGATGGGCACTTCCAAAAGCGGCATCCCGCTCTCATGCGCATCGAGGATCATGTTCATCTCGTATTCAAACCGCTCACCTTTGGTGGACAGGAAACGGCGCATACCCGCGGGTGAAAAACCGCGCAGTCCCGTTTGGGTATCCGACAACGCGATCCCGCACAGCAATTTGAGCAACCGACTGGTGAGCCGATTCCCGAACCGACTGCGCGGCGGGATGTTGGGGTCATCACTTTCAAAATCACGGCACCCCATCACAAGGCTTTCGGGATGGGCAAGCACCGCTTCCGACACGGCGATGATGTCCGCAATGCGGTGTTGACCGTCCGCATCCACGGTGACGGCACCGCACGTATCCCCTTGACAAAGCAGGTGGTTAAACGCGGTTTTGAGGGCACGTCCCTTGCCTTGGTTGACGGTGTGTGTGAGCACGGTATACCCGTATTCCTCACGCGCCGCCGCAAAAAAACGGTCGTATTCGGCGGTGCTGCCGTCATTGACGAGCAACACGTGCGCAAACCCTACCTCTTTGAGATCGGCAAGCAGGGACAGCAGTTTTTCATCCGGACTGAGCGACGGAATCACAACGGTGACATCCGTATAACGTTTCATGTTTTTACTTCCTTAGCCGTTTTTGAGAGATTTGTACAGACGGATATACTCGTTTGCCGAGCGTCCCCAACTGAAGTCCGAACGCATGGCGCGGTCAACGATAGCGCTCCAGCCGTCACTGCGGTAAGCTTCCAAGCCGCGGCGGATGGCGTATAACATATCGTCTGCGTTGTACGTCTTAAACGTAAAGCCGTTGCCGACCCCGTCCCCGCAATCGCGGATGGAGTCTTTGAGACCGCCCGTTTCCCGCACGATCGGCACCGAGCCGTACCGACACGCGACCATTTGCGATAAGCCGCACGGTTCGCTCTTGGACGGCATTAAAAACAGATCGGACGCGGCATAGATCTTCTGCGCAAGTTCCGGAACAAAGCCGGAGCAGAAGCAGAATTTCTCGGGATATTTTTCATACATTTCACGGAAGAAGGATTCGTATGCCCATTCACCCGAACCGAGCACCACGACCTGTACGTCTTCCTGCATAAGTTGTTCAAAGATATGGCGCACTAAGTCAAAGCCCTTGTGCGATGCCAGACGGCTGACCATACCGATGAGCGGTACGTCGGCACGAACGGGCAAGGCGAGCCGTTCTTGCAAAGCGGCTTTGTTTTGCGCTTTGCCCGCGGTATCGTCTGCCGAGTACGAGGCGTACAGATCCGGATCGGTGGCGGGATCATAATGGTCGGTATCGATGCCATTGAGAATACCCGACAGTTTGAAACTGCGCAACCGCAAAATGGGATCCATCCCGTGTGAAAACCACGGATCCATCAATTCTTCCGCGTACGTGGGACTGACGGTGGTGACGCGGTGGGCGGTTTCAATGCCCGCTTTCATCAAATTGATGCAATCGCCGTGGCGCACGATATCCTGCGCATCTTCGGGCAAGCCGAACACGTCGCCGTAAATCTCCATACCGTAAATACCCTGGTACTGGATGTTGTGGATCGTGTACACGGTGCGGATGGAAGAATACGGTTCTTCCTTGCCGTAAAACAACGTGTGGTACACGGGGATCAGCGCACACTGCCAGTCATTGGCGTGGATGATATCCGGCGCAAAATCAATATGTTTGAGCATTTCCAGTACCGCACGGGAGAAGAACGCAAAGCGCTCCGCATCGTCATAATGACCGTACATACCCTCGCGTTTGAAGTAATACTGGTTATCGAGCAGATAGTAAATGACACCGTTCACCTTGGCTTCAAACACGCCGCAATACTGACGGCGCCACGAAACGGGAACGGAAAAGCTGGTCAGAAACGTCATGTTTTCACGCAGGTGCGCGGGAACACACTCATACAACGGCATGACCACGCGGCAACCGACCAGACGGGCGCGCAACGCGCGCGGTAACGAACCGGACACATCCGCCAGACCACCCGAAGCGGCAAACGGACGGGCTTCACCGGTAGCAAATAATACTTTCATAGACGTTACACCATCGTGCCTTTCTTCACGGAAATGGGATACTCTTCACAGCCTTTGAGCGAACGGCGATCCCGCACACACACGTTTTTATCCGTAATGATGTATTGCAGTTCACTGCCGTCCCCGATCACACTGCCCTGCATTAAGATACAGTGATCGATCACGGCATCACGGTCCACCTGCACGTCACGGAACAAAATGGAATCCCGCACCATACCGTCGATCTTACAGCCGTCTGCGATCAACGAATCCGACACCTGCGCGTGCAAGCCGTACAAAGCGGGCGCACAATCACGGACTTTGGTATAGATCGGGCGGTGCGGCACAAACACTTTGGCACGCGTTTGGGGATCCAGCAATGCCATGTTGGCTTTAAAATAACTGCCGAGTGACGAGATCACCATGGCAAATTCGGGAATTTCATACGTATACAAACGGCGGTCCTCAACGTGACGTTGCAACACGTCCCATTCAAAACTGTATTGGTTACGGCTGACGGCATCTTCCGTCAACTGCATGAGCAGTGTGCGCGATACCACGTACAAGCCTGCACCGTACAGGACCTCGCCCTCTGCGCGGTCGGTGATGACCATATCGGTGATGCGGCCGTTTTTGGCGGTGGTGAAGATCGGGGATGCCATGTTCTCAGGCAACGTGCCGCGCAGGCATGCCGCTGTGATCTCCGCCCCGCTTTCAATGTGGGCTTCCACCAGTTTGCGGTAATCAATATTGCCGACCACGTTGCAATCGGACAGGATCACGTAATCGTGGCGGGAGTTATACAGAAAGCGGCGGATGCCGTTGAGCGGTGCGATACGGCCGTCATACTGATCTTCAGCGGCACCGAACGGCGGCAGGAAATACAAGCCCTGCGCTTTGCGGGACAGATCCCACGCCTTACCGGAACCTAAGTGATCCATCATGGATTGATAATTGCTCTTGGTGACCACACCGACTTTGGATACACCGGCATTCACCAGATTGGATAACGTGAAATCCACCAAACGGTAACGGCCGCCGAACGGCACCGAACCCATCGAGCGGTTTTGCGTGAATTCCGGCAAAGCGGAATCGTGCATATTCGGGAACAACAAGCCGAGTACGGTATTACGGTTCATATCACTTTGCCTCCTTTGCAACATCAGATTCGATCATGGCTTTGGCGGGAATGACCGCACCTTCGCCGACGGTAACGCCCGACGCGACCACCGCAACGCCCCAATCGTTCATATCCTGCATATCTTCGGGACGCACGCCCACGGTAGCGCCCTCTTCGATTACCGCGTTTTCCGCGATGATCGCATATTGCACGGTAGCTCCTTTTTTGACCGTAACGCCCGGCATGACGATGGAATCGCGCACCAAAGCGCCTTCCTCAACGGTGACGCCCGCGAACAACACGCTGAAATCCACGTTGCCATGCACGTTGCAACCTTCCGTGATCATGCTGTTTTGCACCTTGGCGGTACTGCTGACATACTGCGGCGGCAGGCCCGGTGTGCGGGAATAAATGCGCCAACTGTCATCCGACAGATCAAGCGGCACTTTCGGGTTGAGAAGATCCATGTTGGCTTCCCACAAGCTGTCAATGGTACCGACATCTTTCCAGTATCCCTCAAACCGATACGCGTACATGCGCTCGCCCGCATTCAGCATGGCAGGCAACACGTTTTTACCGAAATCGTTTTGCGAGCTCAGATCCTGCTCGTCCGCCGTCAGATAGGCTTTGAGTTTTTGCCAGTTGAACACGTAAATACCCATGGATGCCAGATTGCTCTTGGGATTTTTGGGTTTCTCCTCAAACTCATACACCGCGTTGTCGGGATAGGTGTTGAGGATGCCGAAACGGCTTGCCTCTTCCCACTCCACCTCAATAACGGCGATGGTGCAATCGGCGTTGTTCTTTTTATGTTCGGCGATCATCTTGGCGTAATCCATCTTGTAAATGTGATCGCCCGACAAGACCAGTACGTATTCCGGATCATACCGTTCAATGAACACCATGTTCTGATAGATCGCATTGGCGGTGCCTTTGTACCAATCCGCGCCCTTGTTGCGCTGATACGGCGGTAACACGTGCACGCCCGCTTCCATGCGGTCCAGATCCCACGGTTGACCCGAGCCGATATAATCGCTCAGTTCCAACGGCTGATACTGCGTGAGCACACCCACCGTTTCAATGCCCGAGTTGACACAGTTGGACAACGGGAAATCGATGATACGGTATTTTCCGCCGTACGGGACTGCCGGTTTGGCAACCGACGTGGTCAGCGCGTACAGACGGCTTCCCTGCCCGCCCGCGAGCAACATCGCGACGCATTCTTGTTTGCGAAACATAAAAAGACCCCTTTCAAGTCTTATAATACATATATAGCCGTTTATATTTTACCAAAGCGTCTTGTAAAAAGCAAGGGCTTTTTAGTAATTTTCTTACAAGTTGAGAAAGCCACTTTCTCATTTTTTGTATAACTTCAACAATAATCGACACGCTTTTTCGGCACGGCACGGATTTCGAACGGCTGATGAACAAAAAACATGGAGAATTTGACATCTCTATTCACTTTACGGCCTTTCTGTCAAAATCGGTTGTAATCTATAAAAAAAGTGTTTACAATGAAGCCAAAGAACCTGCTGTATCAAAGGGGGATGTGTACATTGAGTGAAACGGTCAAGATCGCCGGTAACGATTTGGCACAGTACGTGTTTGTGTTACCGCGGTACAACATTTCGCATCTGGTGGTGCGCCGCGTGGAAGCATTGTGTGAGAAGATCAACAAAGCCATCGGCGCGAACGTGACCTATCATCGGGATTATTTCTTTGAGGAAAGCCCGTACGAGATCGTGGTAGCGCATTGCGACCGCGACGGCGTGGAAACGGTAGAGGACCGCGATACGTATACCGTGCGCGCGGTGGGCAGCAAGGTGTTTGTGAACGGTGGCCGCAACTATTCGCAGGTGGCGGCGCTGGATGCGCTGGACGCGATGTTGTTCGGTGACGGGATCACGGACACGGTCGGCACGTTTACCGCCATGTCCAACGGGTATCACATGGCTTTATGTGATGATTTTGATACCTTTGACGAGAAAATGTGGCGCACCCTCAATTACGATCAGGGCAAAACGTACGGGCAATGGTACGGCATGACCACCGCCCGCTCCAACCGTCCCGAAAACCTGCGTGTAGAGGACAGTAAACTGTACCTCACCGCCACGCATGACGACAAGACGTTTTACGGCGCGTGGGCGGATACCTCGAAATCGCTGGAATTTGCCAAGGGATTTATGGAGATCAGTTGCCGCCTTGCCGACGGCGAGGGTATCTGGCACGATTTTTGGTTGTTCTCGGACGAAAAGCAACGCTTGGAATTTGATATTGCGGAATGTGAAAGTCTGGCGGATAACTTCTCCGCGTGTATTCACGAATGGATCTTGGACGTGACGCCGCGCGTGGCAACCACGCGTAAACCCTGCCGTGTGACACGTGATCACACGTTTTACTGCCGTCAGGACGATGACCGCAAGGATTGGCGGTATCATTATCAGTACGATCGCTCAAAATCTTTAAATAACGAATTCCATACCATCGCCGCCGAGTGGACCGATACCGACGTGTATTTCTTCTTGGACGGTAAAGTATACCTGCATTATGTGTTCGAGGGCACGGAATACGCGTATCTGTATGAAAAACCGCATTATTTTATTCTGAGCATGCTGGTGGGCGCCAACTATGCGCGCCTGCCCGACGATGCGGATAACCGCGTGCTCGGCATCAAGCGCCCCGACCTGAACGGCGATTACTGGGGCAACGATCGCGGTTCGTTCATCATTGAATACCTGCACTTGTTCCAAAAACCGGGACAACTCATCAATTTCTTGAACCAAGAGGAGGCATAACGGCATGGAAGAAGTTGTTAACGAACTGGTAAACTCTAAAACCAAAGACGAACAAACCGATAAACACATTGCCATCAACGGTAACGATATTGCCAAGTACGTGATCGTTATGCCGGAATTCAACGTATCGCATCTGGTGGTGCGTCGCGCGGTGGAACTGGCAAACAAGATCAAAGCCGTGACGGGTATGACCATCAAATGGTATCGGGATTACTTTTTCTATGAAGAGCCGTACGAGATCGTGGTGGGCGATTGCCGCCGCGACGGCGTGGAAGCGGTCGAGGACCGCGATACGTACGTCATCCGCTCGGTCGGTGATAAGGTGTTTGTCAACGGCGGGCGGAACTATTCGCAGGTTGCCGCACTCGATGCGTTGGATGAGATGTTGTTCGGGGACGGTGTTCACGATACGGTGGGCACCTTTACCGCCATGTCCAACGGGTACAAGATGACCTTCTGTGACGATTTTGACACGTTTGACGAAAAGACGTGGAGTACGCTCAATTACGATCAGGGAAGTACGTACGGCCGCTGGTACGGCATGAGTACGGCGCGTTCCAACCGTCCCGAAAACCTGCGTGTGGAGGACAGTAAACTGTACCTCACCGCCACGCATGACGACAAGACGTTTTACGGTGCATGGGCGGATACGTCCAAGTCGATGCAATTCGCCAAAGGGTTTATGGAGATCAGTTGCCGATTGGCCGACGGTGAGGGTATCTGGCACGATTTCTGGATCTTCTCAAACGAAAAACAACGGTTGGAATTTGATATTGCGGAATGTGAAAGCATGGGCGACACGTACTCCGCCTGCATCCACGAATGGTTGCTGGATCGCGAACCGCGTGTGGCAACCACGCGCAATCCCGTGCAGGTCATGCGGGACCGCACCCACGCGCTCGAAACACAGGATGATTGGCGCGATTTTCGGTATCATTACGAATACGACCGCGCAAAATCCTTAAATAACGAGTTTCACACCATCGCCGCCGAATGGACCGATACCGACGTGTATTTCTTCTTGGACGGCAAAGAAGTGTATCATTACGAATATGCGGGGACCGAATACGCATTTTTGTATGAGAAACCGCATGATTTCATTCTCAGTATGTTGGTGGGTGCCAACCAAGGACAGAAACCGGACGATACCGATAACAAGTTTCTCGCGATCAAGCGCCCGAATTTGGAGGGCGATTATTGGGGCAACGACCGCGGTTCGTTCATCATTGAATACCTGCATCTGTTCCAAAAAGACGGACAACTAATCGAGTTTCTGAAATAATCAAAAAAGCAGTGAGCGAATGCTCACTGCTTTTTCTTTATAACCCAAAACTGATGTGCAAGGCTTGATCCACGCGGTTCATAGAGGGTGCATCCAGGCGTCCCATATGTTCCCTCAAGCGCCGTTTATCCAAGGTGCGGATCTGTTCGAGCAACACAACGGAATCACGGGTAAGCCCGCTCCCCTCGCTGTTGACACGAATGTGTGTGGGCAGGCGCGCTTTGTCCTGCTGACTGGTAATGGCGGCGGCGATCACGGTGGGACTGTGGCGGTTGCCCACGTCGTTTTGTACAATGAGTACCGGACGCGTGCCGCCCTGCTCCGACCCGACCACCGGACTTAAATCGGCATAATAAATATCTCCGCGGCGAATATTCATCACGGGTATTCCTCCCTTCACCCATAGTTTGTCCACGTTTTACGCTCTTAAACACAGTATATGCCCGTCCGTGCATATTGACAGTCGGACGAGCATATTGTGTGAAAAAGAGGTGACACCATGGCGATTGCGGAAGATATTTATGAACGGTGCAAACGGTGCCTGCGGGATGCCGCGGCACTCACCAAATCCCTGCAGGACGGGAAAGCGGTCACGCCCGCCGACGTATCGGCGCGGCGGGCGGCCGCGGACATTGCCGCCGATACCGTCTTTTGTTTGTTGCGGCAAGCGTTCATCACGCCGATCGACCGTGAGGATCTGTGGGCGTTGCGGGACAGTTGCGAAGCGGTATTGCGTGCGGCGGAAGATACCGCGCTTGTGTTATATTGCGCGGGGCGCGGTGTGCCGCCGTGTTGCGCGCCCGTTTTGGAGCAGGCGGCACGCGCGTGTGCGGTACCGCTTAAACTTTGGGAACGGTTTCCGCACATTGCATCCGGCAACGCGCTCTCCCCTTTGCGGGAAGCCGAGCGCGTGTGTTATGAAACCAAGCGCGCCGTGTTTGCCGACGCCACCGCGCGGCGCGTGTGCGAGGCGGCCGTCAAAACGGTTGCCGCGTGCGAGCGCGCAGTCGGGCAACTGCAATACCGTGCACTTAAGAATACATAAAAACGCCCTTGGCGATTGCCAAGGGCGTTTTACATTATGAACGTTTTTTACGGATGCGGAAACTGAGCCAGACGACCAGTTGTGCGGGTACCCACAGAAATACGAGCGTCCACAAGTCTTTCACCTGTGTATAGGATAACAGCAGGTAAGCCACCATGAGAAACAGTGATAACACGAGCGCCGAAATGACCCAAAAATGATACCGATCTTTGCGCCATACGCTGTTGAGCACCAGCAACGTGATAAGCGATACAGGAACCGCCACCACAAACACGAGCCATACCAGTTGATCGAGCGTCCAATGCAGAATAAGGAACAACAGAATCGCCAATATCCAGATACCGATCAGACAAACGCCCGTGATGGAAGACGGGTTATAGAGCAATTTAACGGGTTTACCCGTCCACCCGTCGTGCGAGGTGAGCAGATAATCCACCGTAACACCAAACCGTTCGGCAATGGCTTTGGCGACCGCGAGATCGGGCAGACTTTCGGCGCGTTCCCATTTGGAAACGGATTTATCCGAATAGTTGAGTATTTCCGCCAATTGCGCTTGCGTTAAACCTTCCTGCGTGCGCAGTTGGATGAGGTTGCCGGCAAATACCGCTTTTAATTCTTCCATCTCACGCTCTCCTTTCTTCTTGTTCCAAAACGTACGTTACAATGTGATCCGCAATATCCACGCCGGTGCAAGCGGTGATGCCCGCCATCTGGGCGTTGGAATTCACTTCACAGACCATGCCGTTTGTGAGCAGATCCACGCCGGCAAACTGCAATCCCAGCACGCGGCAACAACGAAGCGCCAAGGCTTCCTCTGCGGCGGTGGGGGTATACGGCAACGCTTCGCCGCCAAGGGCAATGTTGGCACGGAAATCCACCGCGTTGCGGCGGCACATCGCCGCTACCACACGGTCACCCACCACGTACAACCGCCGATCCTCCCCTGCCGCTTCGCTAACAAACCGTTGCAGTAAAAACGGGCGGTGGCGCATGCCGTATGCAAGTTCACGCAGCTGCGCGGGATCGTTTGCCAAATAGACCTGCTCGCCGAGCGAGCCGAAACATTCTTTGACCACCAACGGATACCCAAGCGCTTGTTCGGCGGTGCATAAAAACGGCTCCGCCGCCTCGGTCACCTCGGTATACGCCATGGGCGCCAAAAACGTTTGCGGCATGGGAATACCGTGCGCCGCCAATACGCGGTGCGTTTCGCTTTTATCGTCACACAACGCAATGGAAGACGCGGTATTATACACCCGCACGCCCATCTGCTCCAAGGCTTTGGCAAGGCGGGTATCCTTGTCCCAAAACAACACCGCATCCCCTGCCGCGAACGGCGCGACCGACACGGTCGGTGCCACCGATACCACACAGTCGGTATGTTTGAGAACGGTCACGGTGTGTCCGTGACGGGCAAAGGCTTCGGACAACCGCCGCACCGCATCGGGCGCCTCACGGTTCCAAAAGCCGTTATAGATCACAGAATACTTCATTACACAAAACTATGCTCCACAGTCAATACCACAAATAAACGGGGATCCACCGTTTGCAAATGGCGTTGGATCTCCTGCTGCAGGTCACCGGATTTGCAACCGAACGGCACCACCAGATCAAAGATCACGTTGATGCGCTGTTCACCGCGCACCAGACGGAAATCGTGCAGGGTGAACGCGGGATCCAGATCCGTGACGATGGTTTCGGTGAGGAGGCGCAGTTCACGCACCTGCTCATCCTGCGTGTCCACGGGATCCATGTGAATACACGCGGTGATGTTGAGTTCTTCCACCAACCGCCGTTCCACGGCATCCACCAGTTCGTGACTGTGCAGAATGTCCCCGTGTGCGGGCACTTCCGCATGCAACGACACGATACAACGGCCGGGACCGTAATTGTGCACGATCAGATCGTGAATACCCACAATGCCGTCATTGTCCAGTACAATGCGGCGGATCTCCGACACCAATTCGGGATCGGGGCTCTCCCCGAGCAACGGTGATAACGTTTCCTTGAGCACCGAGAAGCCCGACCACATAACAAACAGCGAAACGGCGATGCCGATGTACCCGTCAATCTCCAAAGCGGTGAAACGGTTGACCAGCGCGGCGATCAACACAAGCGACGTACAAATGACGTCGTTACGGCTATCGGTCGCGGCGGCAAGCAACGCGTTGGAACGGATGTGTTTGCCGATTTGGTGGTTGAACAATGCCATCCACAATTTCACCAGTATGGATGCCGCCAGAATGGCAACGGTTACCCAGGAAAACGCCGACGGTGCGGGATGCAGGATCTTATCCAAGGCACTGCCCGCCAGTTCAAAACCTGCCAACATGATGAGCGCCGCCACCGTGAGGGCGGACAGATATTCCACGCGGCCGTGACCGAACGGATGCTCCGCATCGGGCGGAGAACCCGCTAAGCGGAAACCCACCAAGGTGACCACCGAGGAACCCGCATCCGACAGGTTGTTAAACGCATCCGCCACGATGGCGACACTGCCCGACAGAAAACCTGCCAGTAATTTGAGAAGAAATAACAGAATATTCGCCGAAACGCCCACGATACCCGCCAATTTACCGTACGCGGTGCGCACGGCGGGGGCGGCGACGTTATCGGGATCGGCAACAAAGCGGCGGATCAACGTTTGGGCAAACAATTGAAATCCTCCCCTTTCGCTAAATCGCGGCCGCACACCGCGGCGATCCCATCAAAGATAAACCGAAAATACGAAGCCCCGTAATGATGATATTGACGGCGACGCAGCATATCCGCCAACTGTTCCACCGTGACCCACCGCACGCGTGCCACTTCTTCGCGTTGCAGGTGCATGTCCGGCACAGCAATGTTGCGGCACACCACGTACGCATCGCACAGCGAATTGCGGCGCACCATGCGCCCGATATAATGGAATTCTTCCGGCGGAAGCCACACACCGAGTTCTTCCCCGAATTCGCGGCAGGCGGCGGCAAGGCTTTCTTCCCCTGCAATGACCGAACCGCCGGTCACCGCCCACACGTTCGGCATGAGTTTACGGCGCGCGGACCGTTGTTGAATGAGCACACGGTCCATGGAGTTGACCACCCAGATGTGCACCACTTTATGGTATTCCCCCGAACGCATCCGTTCGCCGCGGCGAATGGTACGCGACAGCGAATTGCCGTTGCGGTCAAACAGTTCCCAACGTTCCACAGTGGGTCAACTCCTTTCTAAAAATTTATCCATTTTACATTTTAACTGTTTTTACCAAAAAAGTCCACCCTTTTTTATTGACACGGTGCGACTGTTTGCGTACAATAGAGGGACAATGAGCATATTAGGGGGATGAAACGGTGGATTCTGTACGGTTGGACGCACTTGTGATGCAACAGTTTTCGCTGTCTGCGGAAGAGGCAAACGGCGTGATCATGGCGGGGCGTATCTGGATCGGACACGTGCCGGCGGATAAACCCGGTATGGCGGTTGCCGCCGATACGGTACTCACCCTCTTGGAAAAACCCAAACAATATGCCAGTCGGTCGGGGTATAAACTCGCCAAGGCGCTCAAGGTGTTCAAACCGAGCGTACAGGCGCTCACCGCATGTGATATCGGTGCCAGCAACGGCGGGTTTACGGATTGCCTGCTGCAAAACGGTGCGGCGCACGTGTTTTCGGTGGACGTCGCGTACGGGATCCTCGCCTGGGAACTGCGTAACGATCCGCGTGTGACGGTGCTGGAACGCACCAACGCACGCAATCTGACGTTGGAACAACTCGGCGGTACGGTGTGTGATCTTGTCACCGCAGACGTATCGTTTATCTCGCTTCAAAAAATCTTCCCCGCGATGCGGCGGGTGTTAAAACCCGACGGATTTGTCATTACGCTCATCAAGCCGCAGTTTGAAGCCGAACGGCGGCAACTGGGCAAAAACGGCGTACTCAAAGATCCGAACGATCTGCCGCCGCTTCTGAACCGTTTGTTTGACAGCGCAGCGGAAAACGGTATCTTTGTCAAAAATCTGACCGTGTCCCCCATCCACGGAACCAACGGAAACGTGGAGTACTTAGCCTATTTTGAAAGCGCCGATCCGCTTTTCGCCGAAGAACGGCAGGCGCTCATTGACCGCGCCCTCGGCGAAACACCGGACGATTGAGGTGAAATACATGAAACGCATACTGGCCGTTTTTGCGGTCTGTTGTCTGTGTCTGACGGGGTGTGTAAACGGTGTGGCAACCCCCACTCAGACCGCCACGACCACGACCACCGCCGCGACCACCACCACGACCACCACTGAGAGCACCACCACGACCACCACGGCACAAACGGAATTCCGCATGCCGTTTACGGGGTTGTATACCGCCACCACCACACAGCCGAACGCATCGGACGGGTTTGCCCTTACGGCAGAACAGATCGCTTCCTTGGATGCGCTGATCGGATCGTATGAAAAAGAGGTTTCGGTGGGGTATTATGACGTGCGGTCGGGATATACGTACACGTACAATGCCGATCACGTTTACATGGCTGCCAGCGTGATCAAGGCGCCGTTTTGCCGTTACGTACTCGGCATTGCGGAAGAACTCCATTTAGACCTCACACAACTGACATCCACCTATACCGAGAAGATGTTTGCACCCGGCACGGGCATCATTCAGGAATCGGAATACGGTACGGTATACACGCACAAGCGGCTTATTGAACTTGCCATGTGCGAAAGCGATAACACGGCGTTTAAAATGCTCCGCACCGCGTATAACACCGAACAATTCAAAAAGTTTGCGGAAAGTATCGGGATCGAGAACATTGCCAGTATCAAAAATGTGAGTTCCAGTCGGTTGAACATCACGGATGCGCTCACCTACGTGAAAGATCTGTACGCGTACGTGTACGGTGATACCAAGTACGGCAAGTGGTTGGAAGAACTGATGCTGCGCACCAATTACCCGATGATCACATCCTCCTACCCCGTATTGCGCAAATACGGATGGATGGACAATGCGTACCACGACATGGCGATCATCAACGCGCCGCGCCCGTATTTTGTGGTGATCCTCACCGATCACGACGAGGGCACGGCGGCGGATCTGCAGATGTTCCGCGATATTTCCATGGCGATCGAAGCCGTTTCGGGGAACGGATGACGGCAGGAAATTTCCCCGATAACGACGCCCTTTACACAAGGGAGCCGCCGTTACGGCGGGGATTGATCCCCGCCCTACTTCCCTTTGTATCATAAAATCTTCAAAAACATCCAACACGGTGATAGATATGAAAGATCAACATTATGAAGGATATCGCAACTTGGGATTGTCCGTGAGTTATTTCCGTAAGTTACGCGGATTAACCCAACAACAAGTGGCAGATCGGATGGACGTCAGTTACGAAACCATCAGCCGCATTGAAAACGCCAACACCGGCATTTCTCTGGACATGTTATTTGAACTTTCCAAAGCAATACAAACACCACCGAGTGAATTGTTCAAACACGCGAATTTATAAGATATCAAAACACGCGCCACTGCTTTTGCAGTGGCGCGTGTTGTTTATAACATCTGTATAAGCGATTCCGCGCAGCGGATGCCGTCTACCGCCGCCGAGGTGATACCGCCCGCATATCCGGCGCCCTCGCCGCACGGGAAGATCCCGCCGACCGAAGCTTCGCAGGTATCGTTGCGCGTGATGCGCACGGGGGACGAACTGCGCGCTTCCACGCCCGTGAGCACCGCATCGGCACGGTCAAAACCATCAACCTGCCGACCGAAGCGCGGCAACGCCGCATGCAGGGAATCGGTGATAAACGGCGGCAAACATTCGTGCAGGTCACACAACGTGATACCGGGACGGTATGACGGGTGAACATCGCCCAGTACGGTACTGCGGGTGCGGTTTTGGAAATCGCCCACCGTTTGCACCGGTGCGCGGTAATTCCCGCCGCCGCAGGCAAACGCCGCTTGTTCCAGTTGCCGTTGCAGAGCAAATCCCGCCAGCGGTGACGGATCGTGTGCCGTATCTTCGGGGGTCACGTTGACAAGCAGGGCGCTGTTGGAATTTTCCGCATCGCGGGCAAAATTGCTCATGCCGTTGACGCACACGCCCCCCTCTTCCGAAGCGGCGGCAATCACCACACCGCCCGGACACATGCAAAAGGAATAGACGCCTCTGCCGTTTGCCGCCGTATGGGTGAGTTTATAATCTGCCGCAGGGAGCTTATCTGCCGCATCCCCGTACTGGGCACGGTTAATCAGCTCCTGTTCGTGTTCAATACGTACCCCCACCGCAAAAGCTTTCTTTGACATAGGGACGGAATGTTTCTTTAGCATGGCAAAAGTATCTCTGGCACTGTGTCCGATGGCAAGTACCGCCACCTCACAGGGCAAAAACTCTTCGCCTAGCCACACGCCCGTCAGTTTGTTCTTTTCTATTTCGATATCCGTGACTTTTGCATGAAACCTCACCTCACCGCCGAGACGAATCAGTTCCTTACGCATATTCACGATAACATCACGCAGGCAATCGGTGCCGATATGAGGCTTGTTCAGATATGTAATCTCCTCCGGTGCGCCGAATGCGGTAAAGGTCGTAAGGACAGAACGAATCCGGCCTGTGGTTTCCTTTACCATAGTATTTAATTTTCCGTCGGAAAAGGTGCCTGCACCGCCTTCACCGAACTGTACATTAGTCTCCGGATCAAGGGTTCCGTCCCTCCAGAATGTATCCACAATTCCGACCCGTTCTTCTATGGAAGCTCCGCGTTCCAGTAAAATCGGTGCGTAACCGTTCATCGCCAGACGATACGCACAAAACAAACCCGCAGGACCTGCACCGATGACCACCGGGCGATGGGATAATGCTTCCGTCCCCGACGGTGTATGCGTATACACAATGCGCTCCGCTCTTCCTGCAATCTGAGGCTTTACACGTCGAAGAACCTTCTCTTCCAGCTCCTTTGTACGAAGCTCCGCTTCACAAACATAGGAATAATGAATGTCATCCTTTTTTCGTGCATCCAGAGAACGCTTCACCGGACAAAGGTCTATGATGTCCTCCGGCTTAAC
>JAFSIB010000043.1 GCA_017440005.1 Clostridia bacterium | reverse complement strand
TGGGCCGTATGCACGGCGATGCGCAGTTTGCAGGTTCCTCTTCCGTTCCGGCTCACGTGGAAATGATGGGTCTGATCGGCGCAGGTAACAACCCGATGGTTGGTATGACCGTTGCTTGCGCAGTTGCGGTTGCAGAAGCTTTGAAATAAGAAAACGCGTTAAACCGCCCCGTTGCACTCTGTGCAACGGGGCGGTTTCTGCATTTTTTACGATTCCGTATACATTTTTTTAGATGGCTTTTTGGATGGTTGACGGTCTGTTTTTTGCGTGATATACTGGCGTTAAAGAGGATAAAACGCAAGTGCGGGAGGATGTTTATGCAACACAAAGTACTTTGTTTATTGTTGGCGATCGCACTGTTGATCGGTGCTACCGCGTGTACAGGCGATAAGGAGGATGGAACGATGAAGGATTCTGCGACAACCACGACCGGGACGACCCAATCCGCTGTGACTCCGGACGATACGAAGTATGCGAAGTTCCGTCAAGGGCTTAACAATACGTATGCCAAACTGACCGCGGAGAAAGAACTGACCATTGCGTATATCGGCGGTTCCATTACCGCAGGTGCCAGCGCGCAACCGGTAAAGGAGAACTGCTATCGCGCTTTGACGACGGCGTGGTTTAAAAAACAGTTTCCCGATGCCAAGATCACCGAGATCAACATGGGCATCGGCATGGCCGGATCGAAATTGGCGGCATACTACGTGAAGAGTGAAGTGGTTCCCAAAAAACCGGACCTGGTCTTTGTGGAATGCGCGATCAACGATTATATTGAGAGAAAGACCGTTACGCTGGAAGAGGTGGAAGCACAGTACGAAACCATCATTCGTCAATTGCGCACCGCCGATCCCACGTGTGATATTGTGGCGCTGTATACCACCAATGCCGATGTGACGGCGAAAGATGAATTCTATGAGCAGTCTGCCACGCAGGATGCGATCGCGGCGCACTATGGTATTTTATCGATCAACATCGGCAGAGAATTGCGCATGACACGCGGTTTGCGTGAAGGCAGACGAAACGGTGAACTTACCGATGCCTGGCGCAAAGTTTTTGCAGACGACGTTCACCCGAACAATGACGGTCATCAGTTTTATGCCGACAGCATTGCCGGCGTTTTGAAAACGGCACTGCTGACCAATGCGGCGGCAAAAAATCCGGCGGTAACGCCGTATACCTTGCCTGCGGCTAAGAGCAAGGCGCTCTTGATGGATGTGCAGTACATCACGGCGGACAAGATCGACCTGTCTGCATCGCCCAACTGGGTATACGATGCCGAAACGGGGTCCATTCGTGCCACCAAAACCGACAGCGAGTTGACGTTCACCTTTACCGGAACCGATCTGCACTTTAACTGCACCGGCCTGCCGTGGGGTGACGTGGCACGTGCATCGTATTCGGTGGACGGTGGTGAGTGGGTGACCCTGCAACCGTGCATGATCCGTGCGGTCCCGATTGTGAAAGGGTTGTCGCAAGGAACACACACGATCCGTTTTAAAAGCGGATATTCAGATGCGGGCACGCCGTTTTCCATTGCCGCGTTGATGGTGAAATAACGCGGAATATCTCGCACAATTTCCAAACGCCGCACAGACCCTGTGCGGCGTTTTTAAAAAAAGGAGCGACGAATCATGACACATACCGTTCCGATTCCGCAACCGGCGGCTGAGGCAGGCATGACGCGCCTGGTGCTTTGCGACGATTTTGAATCGACGGAAACGATCGATGTGAGCGGTGAGGGAAAAGCGGGGTATACCTGGTATACCGACCGCCCGTATAACATGGCGGCCTTGACGCAAGAGGATTTTTACGTCAAAAATTCGGTTTTGTACTTAAAACCGCGCGTTTGTCCCGCCGCGATCGGCTTGCCGACGTACAGTTGCAAAGGGGAAACGGGATTTAAATACCGTTTCGGTTATGCAGAGGCGCGTATTCGGGTGGATAAACCGACGGGCAAGTACAACGGGGTGCCGGCGTTTTGGGGTATCTGTTATGAAGACTTTGTCAGTCGTGAATGGGTGCATGCCGGGGAGTTGGATATTTTGGAAGTGAACGAGCTGGACAACGACGGGACGATGTCGTACACCGGTACGATCCACGATCATTTCCGTCCCGGAAACGGTGAAAAACAACGCGCCTGCACCAACCTGGTCAATGCACTGGGATACCGGAATAAGCGTGATTACATTGACGATAATTGGCATACCTATGCCGCTTTGTGGGACGAGGGGTACGTGGCATGGTATATGGACGGCAAGCTGATGCATGCCGCGCGGTATGCCGAGGGTGAGTTGCCGCAGTATTTTTATCGGGACGACCCCGCGCCGTTGCCGCGTATTGAGGCAACGCAACCCGCGCTTCAAAACCGCACGTGGAAAGGCGGGCACACGATTTTGAACACCGATGAAATGGTGTTGTTCCTCGGCTGTAATTATGAGTGGCCGATGGAAGTGGATTGGGTACGCGTCTGGCAACGGTAAGTTGAAAGGAGAGAGAACGCATGAAATTGCAGCGAGTGTTATGTCTGTTGGCGGCGTTGGCGCTGCTGTTAACAGGGTGCGGCGGAAACGAAGATGCCGTTCCCACCGATTCGACAACCACCACGCAGACGTCGACTACAGAAAGCAAAGATTCGGGCAGCAGTCAAACAAAAGATACCAAAACGACCAAGAAGACCACCACTACGACGACGGTCACAACAAAAGGAGCAGAAAACGTGAATTATGAATTTTTCCGCATGGGTGACGGTCTGAAGAACAGTTACTGGAAACTGAAAAACGAGAAGGAACTTACCGTGGCGTTTATGGGCGGCTCGGTGACGTACGGTGTGGGCTGTGACAATCTGTCGCAATCGTTCCGTATTATTGTGAAAGATTGGTTGAAAAAGCAATTTCCCGATGCGACCGTTACTGAGATCAATGCGGCGTACCCGAGTGCCTGCTCGGCATACGGCGTTTACGCGGTGGATGATTTTGTGATTGCCCAAAAAGCCGATCTGGTGTTTATTGAATATGGTGTCAACGACAAATATGCGAAGAGTCGGTATACCGTCGATCAGGTGAAAGCCAACTACGAAACGATCCTGCGTAAGTTGTACACGGCGGATGCCACCTGCGACGTGGTGGCGTTGTACGTGACGGATTCCAGCATCGCTTCCAATGCGGATGCTGAGCCGTTGTATGAGCATGCCGCGGCGCAGGAAGAAGTGGCAACCTATTACGGGATTCCTTCCATCAACGTGGGTTGGAAAATGGTGAAGACCTATGCGCTGGGTTCCGGTTCCTCTTCCAAAAAATGGAGCACGTTTTTCTCGGACAGTGTGCACGCGACCACGACCGGCAATCAGGCATACGGTAAGATCATCACCACTTGTTTGAAAGATGCGTTTGATGCGGCAGAAAGCAGCGGCGTTTTCGGCGTTACAAATAAAACGTTGCCGGCTGCAAAGAGCAACGATCTGTCCATGAAGACCAAATATGTGAAAGCCGATGCCATTGCACTGCCCGCGGATTGGCGCTTGTCACCCGCTACCAATTATCCTTATATCTACACGGGAACGGCCGGTTCGGAACTGACGTATACCTTTACGGGAACCGGCATCAGTCTGTTTCTGGACGGCACGGATATGACGTTGGAGTATGCGGTGGACGGTGCCGCTCATTCGCAGGAAATCACCGGTTATTATCATTTGCCGTTGCCGCTTGTGAGCGGATTATCCAACGGTGAACATACCATCACCATCAAAGCCCCCTCTACAACAACGGCGGGCAATACGTTCAAGATCAAGGCGATCTTAGTACGCCAATAACCGCGCACGTGAATATGACGACCGCCGCGTTTGCGGCGGTCGTTTTGTTGTGAAAAGCGATTGACAGAACGCTCAAAACGCGGTATCATAACAAAGATGACTTTTGTAAAAAAGGAGAGCAAACAGATGAAACGAATTGCTTGCATCGGTAGTGTAACGACCGATATTTTGGTAAAACCGGCGGATGCGATCCCGGCACCCGGTGTGTTGCAGTATGTGGATAACGTGCAGATGTTGGTGGGCGGTTGTGCTTCCAACGCGGCAATGGATATGGCGATCATGGGGATTCCCTCCGAGTTGTTGTGCCTGGTTGGTGAAGACAACTTCGGTAATTTTGTGAAGATGTCCGCCTCGCAAAAAGGCGTGGGCATTGCGGGCGTGCGTACGCGCGCCGGTGTGCCGACCACCGGTTCGGTCGTGTGCATCGGTTCCACCGGTGAACGCAGTTTTCTGTACAGCCCGGGCAGTACTTCCGAGTTCACATTGGAAGACGTGGACGATGCGGTGCTGGATACGTGCGATATCGTCTTTGTTGCCGGTGCCATGCTGCTGACAAAATTTGACGGTGAGCCGTGCGCAAAACTCATGAAACGCATGCAGGAAGCGGGTAAATTTACCGTTATGGATACCGCTTGGGATTCCGAAGGTGTGTGGTTGCCGAAAATTGAGGCGGTATTGCCGTACCTCGACCTGTTTATGCCCAGTTACGATGAAGCGGTCAAACTGACCGGCGAAGAAGATCCCAACCGCATTGCCGATTTCTTCTTTGATAAGGGCGTCAAAACCGTTATCATCAAACTCGGCAGCAAAGGCGCGCTGATCTGTGAAAGCCGTACCGAGCGTTACGAGTTGTCGACCTACCGTTCGGTCAAACCGGTGGACACCACCGGCGCCGGTGACTCGTTCTGTGCCGGATTTCTGTCCGGTCTCTCCATGGGTTGGAACTATCGCAAATCCGGCCAGTTTGCCAACGCTGTCGGTACGCACTGCATTATGGCGATCGGCGCCAACGGTGCAATCAGCAAAGTCGACGATATTTTGGCCTTTATGGAAGCGCATCAGGACGAGGTTGCCCTGTAAACCGTTTCACTGTCAAACACCAGGCGAATGCTTTAGGCATCGCTTGGTGTTTTTTGTATATACCGTGAACAAAAAATAGCCAATTTCACAACAAAATGCTATATCTCACTATCAAAAACAATCGGTCTTTGGTGAAATTGACAAGATAGTGCTATTTTATTGCAACAATTTTACTATATTTTTGGCGATAAATCAGTATAATGTTAGTAAGGGTTTTGTCACTTTTGAGCAAAAAGTATGCTTTTTGTTCTGTTTTCGTGTGTTTTTTCACAACGAAAGCCGCTGAACGGTCGGCGAACATTTCATTTTAAGGGTGTGTAAGAATGAAGCATGGTCAATTTCTGAAAAAGCTGGTATCAGTGTTGGCGGTTATCGCGCTGTTTTTGGTGATGGTGCCGGTGGGCTTGGCCGATAACGGCGAAGCAGATACCGATGCGGCTGTTACCGATGCGCTTGCTCAGGACGGACAGAGCGAAACGGAAGGCACGGCAAGTAAGGTCGACACGTATCTGTCCTATTACAATGTCCATGCCGATGCCGCGCGTCCCGGTGATGTTATCACGCTTGGGGTGGAGCAGGTGACCGGTTCTCAGAAGACGGAGGCAGCATTGGTTGCAGCTCCGGAACGTGAGGGCGAAACCGCGGTCTTCCTCGGCAATGCCAATCTGTGGACCGAGTGGCAGTTTGAAGTGACCACGCCCGGTGTATATAACATGATGGTGGAATATTACCCGGTGAAGGAAACTTCGACCGGTCGTGATATTACGCTGGAAGTGGCTGTGGATGGCAAAACACCCTTTGTCGAGGCAGCCACGTTAACCCTGCCGCGTTTGTGGAAGGACGATCCCGAAGGACTCATTAACAACGGAACGGAATTTAAGAAAGATCAAACCAATAACGATCTGCGCCCCGGGCAGATCGAGATCATTGAATGGCAGCGGAATTCGTTCCTGGATCCGCTGGGCATGTATCAAGAGCCGTATTTCTTCTATCTGGAAGCGGGCGTACATACGGTGCGTTTCAACAGTGTGCGCGAAGAGATGATCGTTCGCACTATCGAGTTGAGCGCTCCTGCCGCGTTGCCGACGTACGAAGAATATGCGTCGCAGTTTGACAGTGCCAAAACGACGAGCGGTGAAGTGATCACGTTGGAAGCGGAGATCCCCTTCTCCAAGACCAGTTCCACGTTGTATGCACTGTCGGATCACCAGGATTCCGGCACCACGCCGAATCATCCGGTGAACATGCTGCTGAACACCATCGGCGGCGCAAACTGGACATCGAACGGTCAAGAGATCACGTGGATGGTACCGCAGACGGTGCAGGAGGGTTGGTACACCCTGGCTTTCCGTGCACGTCAGCAGGAAAACCAAGGTATGATCTCGTACCGTGCATTGAAAATCAACGGTGAGATTCCGTTTAAAGAAGCGTATAATCTGGAGTTCCCGTACGATACCGACTGGGAAGTTCGTACTGTCGGCACAACGGAGAATCCGTTAAAACTGTACGTAAAACCCGGCGACACCATCACGTTGGCGGCTACCGCCGGTGCTTTGTGCGATGTGTTGCGTACCATTCAGCAAACGGTGCTGGATTTAAACCAGATCTACCGTGAGATCATTGTGATTACGGGCACTGCGCCGGACATCTACCAGGACTATTATCTGGAAGATGAGATCCCCGGTCTGAAAGAGCGGTTCTTGGAACAGCAGGCTATTTTGAAAGAGATCGCCGATAAGATCATCGCGGTGACAGGCGAGACCGGTTCCCAGACATCCACGATCCTAAAAGCGGCGGATAAGATCGGTATCTATGCGACCAAATCGTATGAGATCACCGCAAACTTAAGCGAATTTAAGAGCAATATTGAAAGTTTGAGTTCGTTGCTCTTAACATTCGGCGGTCAACCGCTTGAGTTGGATTGTTTGTACTTTATTCCCGACGGTGCCAAAGTACCGACCGGACGTGCCACGTTCTTTGGCAGTCTGTCGTTTGAAGTTCGAAAATTCTTCGGTTCGTTCTTCAACGATTATCAAGACGGTACCGGCGGTGACGAGACCATCGTGGTGTGGGTGACCACCGGCCGTGACCAGTTGCAGGTCGTCAACTCCCTGATCACCAACTTTACCGCGGAAACCGGTATTCCGGTGCGGTTGGCGTTGGTGGATACCGGTGATACGTTGATCCAGGCGACCATGGCAGGTAAAGGCCCCGACGTTGCGCTGATGGTTGCCGCCAGTTATGCGATCAACCTGTCCATGCGCGGCGCATTGGTGGATCTGTCCAAAGCTCCGTACAATATTAAAGATACCATGGCTGCCAAAGGCACCACGATCGATGAATCGGCGTGGCGGCAGTATATTTACCGCAAAGGTATGACGGTGGCGGATGAGGGTATTTACGGTATTCCGGAAACCCAAACGTGGCCGATGCTGTTCTACCGCACCGATATTCTGGAAGAACTGGATCTGACGCCGCCTGATACGTGGGAAGATTTCTATGAAATGCTCCGCACGTTGCAGGGCCGCAACATGAACTTCGGTATGACAGAGACTTCGTCGGCGTTACCCGGCGTTTCCGGCAGTATTGACGTGTTCCAGAGCTTGTTGTTCCAACGTGGCAGTAACTATTATAACGATACGTTGACCAAAACGTTGTTCGATACGCCCGAAGCGTACGATGCGTTTGAACAATGGGCGCAGTTCTATTCCAAGTACGGTGTTGCCCGAAGCGTGGACTTCTATAACCGTCTGCGTACCGGTGACGTGCCGATCGGCATTTCGACCTATGCCACCTACAACCAGTTGATGGCCGCGGCTCCCGAATTGCGCGGCTTGTGGAAAATGGCGGTAACGCCCGGTACGGTGCAGGAGGACGGCACGATCGACCGTTCCGTTGCGGCGCCCAGTAACGGTTGTATGATGTTGCAGGCCGCCGAAAAACGCGGTGTTGCCGAGAACGCATACAAATTCCTGACCTGGTGGGCAAGCGCAGCAACACAGACCGAGTACGGTCAACAGCTGGAAGCCACCATGGGTGTGGCTGCCCGTTATGCACCTGCCTCGCTTGAAGCATTTGAGCAGATGGGCTGGACCATTGAAGAAAAAGAAGTTTTGTTGGCACAGCGTCAGTACATTAACCACGTATACTCGATTCCGGGTGACTACATGGTATCCCGTTCGCTCACCAACGCTGTTCGTTCCGCGTTGGACGGCGATACGGAGCCGCGCCGTGCACTTTCCCAGTACAATCGCGATATCAACGCGGAAATCACGCGTAAACGCAAAGAGTTCGGCTTGCCGGCTGCAGAAAATTAAGGAGGTGGAGACAACATGAAACCAGCAAAGACCTTGAGCATGCGCACCCAGGCTCGGCGTAGTTATCTGTCGCATTATGCGATGATGTCTCCCTTCCTACTTGCGTTTTTGACCTTTACGATCTTGCCGATTTTGGCGGCGATCCTGTTGAGCTTCACCGACTTCAACATGTTGCAATTGCCCTCTTTCGTAGGCATGGACAACTACATCCGGTTACTGTTTGAAGACGATGTGTACATGATCGCGCTGAAAAACACTTTGATCTTAGCGTTGGTGACCGGTCCGATCGGCTATATTCTGAGTTTTGTTATTGCCTGGCTGATTAACGAACTCGGTTACCGTTTGAGAGTGCTGTTCACATTCTTTATGTACACTCCCGCGTTGTGCGGCGGTGCCGTGACGATCTGGGCATACATCTTCTCTTCGGACAGCCAAGGTTTTTTAAACGACATTTTGTTGAAACTCGGTATCATTTCGGACCCGATCAGTTGGTTGACCAACCCGCAGTATAACCTGGTGATCGTTATGATCATCACCATCTGGGGTAGTTTCGGTACCGGCTTCTTGTCCTTTGTATCGGGCTTGCAATCGTTGGACCGCACCTATTTTGAAGCGGCGGCGATCGACGGGTTGCGTAACCGTTGGCAGGAACTGTATTACGTTACCTTCCCGCAGATGAAAGAGTTCTTGTTGTTCGGTGCCGTGCAGTCGGTGTCCAGTGCTTTCTCCATTGCACCGACCATCACCGGTAACCCCAGTACAAACTACTCCACGCATACGCTGGTGTTGCACATTTCGGACCACGCACAAATTCGGTATGAGATGGGTTATGCCTCTGCTGCCGCCGTTGTGTTGTTTATCCTGATGATGGCTGCTTGGATCGGTACCAAGAAGCTATTGTCCAAGGTTTCGGCGTAAGGGGGGCGGCAGAAATGAGTGCTATTGTCAGTAAAGTAAAACTGTGGATCGAAACGATCCGCGTCAACAACAGTCGCGTGATTCTGTCCCGTTCCAAGGCCGGTACGTTTTTCATCGGATTTTTCATCTCGTTGATGTCGTTGTTTATGTTGCTCCCCGTTATCTATTCGGTGGTGCAGGCGTTCAAACCGATCGATGAGATCTTTGCATATCCGCCGAAGTTTTTTGTACAGCATCCCACGCTTGACAACTTCAAAATGGTCTTGCGTTTGGCGGGTAACCTGTGGGTGCCGTTCAGCCGTTATCTGTTCAACAGTTTGTTGATCTCGGTTGTCGGTACGTTTATCACGGTGTTTATCTCTTCGTTGTCGGCATATCCGCTGGCAAAAGGTAAATTCCCCGGCCGTGCGGCAATTTCCAGCGCCATCGTGGTTGCCATGTTGTTTAACGGTAACGTTACCACGATGCCCCGTTACCTTATCATTGCGGGCCTTGGCATGGTCGATACCTATTTTGCCATCCTGTTGCCGGCGCTTGCCAACACCATGGGCGTTTTCCTGATGCGCCAGTTTGTGGTGTCCTCCATTCCGGATTCCACTTTGGAGGCGGCACGTATTGACGGCGCAGGCGAGTTCAAGATCTTCTTCCGCATTGTGATGCCCAGCATCAAAGCGGCGTGGATGACCTTGATTATCTTTGCGTTCCAGGGTTTCTGGAACTCTACTTACGGCAACTACATTTACAGCGAGGAACTCAAACAGTTACCCTCCGTTTTGTCCTCAATCGCTGCGGGCGGTATTGCCCGTGCCGGTGCCGGTTCTGCAGTTGCAGTGATCATGATGCTTTTGCCGATCATTGTTTTCCTGATCTCGCAAAGCTCCATTACTGAAACGATGTCCCATTCCGGATTGAAATAAACTGCGAAACGGTATTGAGAAAGGTGAGTGTTAGCCTATGCCGAAAAAATTAGTAGCGTTCGCGGTAGCGGTTTTACTGTTACTGGCGATCCCGCTGAATATAGGGGCGTCTCCCGTTTCCAACGTTCCCTATAACACGTACGATTATAACTTTTATGATGAATCCATCGCCGCTCCCGCGGGTTACGTTCCGGCTGAACGGATCACCGCCGCCACAATCGGCGTTGAGGGCGAGTTGGCACAGCCGCAGGACATTTACTATGACGGCAAAGACAACGTGTATTTGTTGGATGCCGGTAATGCCCGCGTGTTGGTGTTGGATACCAATCTGAAACTGAAAGAAACCATCGAACTGATGGCGCCTGCGAAAATCGACATGTCGCTCTTTCCCGGTTTGACCGAGGAAGAGGTGATCGAAGCAGTCGGCGTCGGTGAACCCACCAAGGTTACCACCGCAACCGGCGTGACGGTTGGCGTTGACGGTCGCATGTACATTGCCGATCCTACCGGCGAATGTGTCCATGTGTACAATGCCGATCACTCGTATGCGTATGTGATCACCCGTCCCAAGACGGCGCGTTTGGGGGAGGAGATGCCCTTTAACGCTTCGAAGGTTTCGGTGGACAACCGCAACAACCTCTATGTGGTCGCGAAGAGCGGCAACATGGGTGCTTTTGTCTTTGACGGCGAAGGCAACTACCAACGTTTGTTCGGCGGCAACTCCGTTGTGCAGACCGCGGAAGTGATTATGAAATATATGTTGCGTCCGTTCTTAACGCAGGCGCAGCTGGAAGGTATGCAGTCCTCTGTTCCGATCACGATCGCCAACTTTGACGTGGACGCGGAAGGTTTTATGTATACCACCACTATCGTATCGGATGAAACGGTGGTTCCCGAAGGCGTGGTTCGCAAGTTGAACTATCTCAGCCAAGATATCCTCGAAGAAAAGCTGATATTCGGTGACCGTGAGTGGGACCGCCAAAGCAAGCAGTTGAGTATCATTACCTCGTTTAACGACGTGGATATTGACAGCGAAGGGTTTATCAATCTTTTGGATAAAGGCCGCGGTCGCGTGTTCCAGTATGCGGAAACCGGTGAACTGATTGCCGTGTTCGGCGGATACAGCGAACAATTCGGTGGATTCGGCACCGATCCGCAAGCAATCGAAAGCATCGGGGATTCGGTTATCGTGGTAGACACCACGAAAAATTGCCTGATCCGTTTTGATCCGACCGATTATGCAAAGCAATACCGTTCGGCGTTGATCCGCTTAAAACGCGATGACTTTGACGGCTCGCTGGAGACCTGGCAGGCGTTGCTGGCACAAAACTCCAACAATGCCAATGCCTATTACGGTATCGGCCGCGTGTACGATATGCAGGGTGATTACAAAACCGCCATGGAATATTTCAAATTGGCGGGTGATCGCGGGGCGTATTCCGAGGCGTTCCAGGAATACCGTAATCTGACCATCAAAGCGTTGTTTATCCCGATCATCAGTGTGGTGGCGGGATTACTGGTTATTTATCTGGTATATAAGGTCATCAAGAAAAAACGCGGTAAGGCAGCGGTTTCCACGGTGGGCGGCAGCGCGTATTCCAAACTGGAATCCAAATATTCGTTCCCGTTGTATACGCTCTTCCATCCCATGGACGGTTTCGGACAGTTGAAACCCCGTAAGATCGGTTCATTGCGTGTTGCCGGTATTATTCTGGTTGCGCTGTTTGCCGTGTTTACGTTGCAATTCTTTGCGACAGGGTATATTTTCAACGAAAACCGTTTGTCGGAATACAGTTTGCTCATTATGCTGATGAAAACCGTCGGCGTGGCACTGCTCTTTGTGGTGTCCAACTGGGCGGTGTGTACGTTGTTTAACGGTAACGGTAATCTGAAAGAGATCACCTGCGTTACCACGTACGCCTTGTTGCCGCTCATTTTCGCGATGGTGTTTAACGTCATCATGTCCAACTTCCTTGCAGGCTCGGAAGGCGCGATCATGAACATCGTACTGACGGTGTGTATCGTGTGGTCGTTCCTGCTCTTGCTGTGCGGTTTGTACTGTATCCACGAATACAACATGACGCAGACCTTCTTCTCGGTGATTGCCACCGTGATCGGTATGGCGATCATCGTATTCCTGCTCATTATGTTCACCAGTTTGTTGCAACAAACGTGGAGCTTCATCTATTCCATCGTATTGGAACTCATTCAACGTTAAAGGAGGGGAACCGAATATGAAAATAATTCAAAAACATCTTCGCGTTCTCCTTTGCATGATGCTGACCGCGGCACTGGTGTTGTCGATGGGCGGCGTTGTGTCAGCGGAAGAAACGGAAGATACCACCACGATCGGTGCCGCCGATACGGAAAGCAACGAGATCGTGTACGAGTTGGTTGCGAAAAACGACCGCCTGGCGTTGTATGCCGATAAAACCGATGGTTATTTCTATGTGGAAAACCGCGAAACCGGCAAAAAGTGGTACAGCACGCCCGCGGATATTGAGGAAGATCCGTACACGGTGGGTCTGGAAAGCACCAACCTCCGTTCGCACCTTGTGGTTGAGTACATCAGCCGCGAACGCGAAATCTGGGCGGACTATGCGCAAAGCACCAACAGTTATACCGATTGTGTGGAGCATGGCGGTGTAACGGTCACGGTTATTGATAACGGTATCCGTGTGGATTATCTGTTCCCGATTTTGGAGATCCAGATCTCTGTGAACTACGTGTTGAAAGACACGTATCTGGAAGCTTCTCTGTTAACCGATGCCATTAAGGACGAAGGCGAATATGCCGTGATTGCGGTTCAACTGCTGCCCGTGTTCGGCGCCGGCAGCTGGCGCGATACCGGTTACCTGTTTGTACCGGACGGCAGCGGCGCACTCATTCATTTCAACAACCAGCGCAAACTGGCGCAAAACTACCGCGCACCGGTTTACGGTGTCGATAAGCAGGTCGTTGCCGAAACCAAGAGCACCAGCACCGAAGCGATTCGCTTGCCGGTGTTCGGTACGGTCGTTGGCGACGAAGCACTGATGGCGGTGATCGATCAAGCCGCGGCTTCTGCGGAGATCACCGCGATGACCGGTCATGCAACGTGCGGGTATAACGCGGTCAGCAGTATCTTCGGATACCGCTTGCTCACGTCCCAGTACAATATGTACAACCGCCGCCGTGTCAACCAAATGGTAGATCTGGACCACGGAACGGATGCGTATGCTGTGCGGTACTATCCGTTGAGCGGCGAAGATGCCGACTATATCGGCATGGCGGGCGCATACCGCGATTATCTGATCGCGGAACACGGTTTCCAAAAACGCGATACCACGCCGTCGTTCCACGTGGACTTGATCGGCGCGTATGAAACGGAGGCCAGTTTCCTCGGCATCATTCCGTACACCAAAAAGGTTCCGCTGACAACGTATGAACAGGCACAAACGATCCTCGCAGGTCTGCAAAGTGCCGGTATCACGAAGTTGTCTGCGCAATATACCGGTTGGAATAACAACGGTATCACCAACGTGAAGATCCCGAAAGCCGCAACACCGTTGTCGGTGCTCGGCGGCAAGAAAGATTTTGCCGCGCTGACCGCGGCAACGGCTTCTTCGGGCGTGACGTTGTCCACCTCGGTGGATCTGACCAGCTTTATCAAAGGCGGCAACGGCGTCAGCGCCACCAAGCATGCGATCCGCACGCCTTTCGGCAAAACGGTAAAACAGCCGCAGTACATTCTGTCTAACCACGTCACCAAACTGGGCGCGGATGAAACGATGTATCTGTCGACCGCCAAATTGACCGATGTTGCCGCACGGTATCTGGAATCCCTCAAAAAACAGGGACTCACCACGGTGGATCTGACCAACATTGCGGAGAATTGCTATTCCAACTATTTTGAAGATGATACCGCACACCGTACGGTCGGTATTCAAAACGTGGTTGCCGCGCTTAAAGCCTATCAGGATGCGGGTATCAAGGTGACGGTGCAGAACGCCAACGCGTACGCATTGCCGTATGTCAACGTTGTCACCGATGTTCCCACCGTTTCCAGCGGTTATGACATTTTTGATGAGGACGTTCCGTTCTATCAGGCGCTTTTGCACGGTTACGTGCCGTACACCACCCGTTCTATCACGCAGACCCCCAACCCGGGCGTTACGTATTTAACAGCGGTGGAAAGCGGCTCACAACTGCAGTATAACGCGATCCATGCCAACTCCGGTGATCTGTTTGATACCGAATACAATTACTTGTACGGTTCCACCTGGACACTGTGGAAAGACACGGCTGCCAAACAGTACGCGGAGTATCAGCCGTTGCTTGAAAAGGTTCACGATCAGGAGATCGTGAACCACGCACAAGTGGCTCAAAACGTATTCGTTACAGAATATCAAAACGGCGTGAAGGTAGCGGTCAACTACAACGCGCAAGACGTGGTTGTGGAAGGAAATACCGTACCGGCACAAAGCTTTTGTGAATGGGAGGTGATCGCATGAAACGTAAATTCCGTCTTTCGTTGACTCAGCGGCAGTCGTGGGCGGGTCGCTGTTTCGTGCTCCCGTTCTACTTAGGATTTCTGTTCTTCTATCTTGGGCCGATCTCCCAATCCATCCGTTTTGCGTTTTCGGACGTTGAGATCCTAAACGGTGCTTTGGCGATTGATTTCAACTCGTTTGAAAACTTTAACACTATTTTCAACGTCGATCCGACTTACAAAACGCAGTTGATCTCCACCGTCACTAAACTGTTGTGGCAGGTTCCGGTTATCATCGTTGCCAGTCTGTTTATTGCGTTGATCCTCAAATCCAAGTTTCACGGCAGAACGTTGGTGCGCGGCGTCTTCTTCTTGCCCGTTGTGCTGGCAGGCGGTATCGTTATGTCGATCGTGCAGAGCGATACCGTGTCCATGCAGGTTATGAACGGCAGCATGGTGTCCTCCGGTACCATGGTGGACAGCAACGGCCTGAAAGACCTGCTTGTCAATATGGGCCTTGGCAGTGAGATCACCGGTTTTATCAACACGATCTACAGTAAACTGTTCAATCTGTTGTGGAAATCCGGTGTTCAGATGATCATCTTCCTGTCCGGTTTGCAAAGTATTCCGAACTCATTGTATGAAGCGTCCTCCATTGAAGGCGCAACGGCGTGGGAGGATTTCTGGAAGATCACCATTCCCATGATCGGCCCCATCATCATGCTTAATATTTTCTACACGATCATTGAGAGCTTTATGGACAGCAGTAACGCCGTTATGCAGAAGATGCTTGCCGAATTCAGCATTGCCAACTACGGTTTGGCTTCCGCTATGGCGTGGGTCTACTTCATTATTGCGGCTGCACTGCTCGGCATCATCGCCTTTGCGTTCCGTCGCGTGAACGTAAAATCGTAAGGGAGGAATTATCATGAAAGACAATACGAGAACTTCCTCTCTGGTTTGGCGCCGCCGTTTGATCGGCGGTTCCGTCAGCGTTGTGCGTGCCTTGTTTCTGATCGGTCTTTGTTATCTGTTTTTGTTCCCGATCTTTTATCTGTTGCTCGGTGCTTTGTCAACGCCCGAATCGCTGTTAAACCCCAACGTCGTGTGGATTCCCGGTGAATTTACACTGGAAAACATCAAATACGCCATTGAACGTATTCAGTTCTTTGACGCGGCTTTACTGAGCTTGCAAAACACGGTATTCGGCACCCTGGCTTCGCTCATTTCCTGTTCGTTGGTCGGTTACGGCTTTGCACGGTATGAATTCGCTGAGAAAAAGATCGCTTTCTTACTGGTCATCCTTACCATCATCATCCCGCCGCAAACCATGCTTATTACGCAGTTCTTGCAGTATAAATCCTTCGATTTCGGTGGCATTTTGGGCTTATTCGGCGTGGAACTGAACCTGCTTTCCACCTCCTGGGTGTTTGTGCTGCCCGCGTTGTTTGCCTGCGGTTTGCGCAACGGCTTGTTCATTTTCATCTTCCGTCAGTTCTTCTTAGGGTTACC
>JAFSIB010000042.1 GCA_017440005.1 Clostridia bacterium | reverse complement strand
TACTATTTCAGCAAGCTGATTAAAAAGTACACCGGCAACTCCCCCACCAAATACATTAAAACGTTCTCCGATTTACCGGAGCGCACAAATGCTTCGCAAAAGAACTCTTAACAAAACAAAAAAGCAGGTGACTTCGAATGAAGTCGCCTGCTTTTATTATTTATCAAGTTATCCCACACTAACGAGCGTTCCGTTCATCAGGTACGCCGCGATTTGCATGCGAGAACCGCTTGCCAAACGCATTGTGATCGTATGCTCCGTGTTGGCAGCATTTTCAAGCAGCATGCGTGCTTTCGGATTGGAATAATCCAAATAGCAATTGAGCTCCTGATACGCACCACCGTCTACGCTGTATTCCAGCACGCCTGCATCCTTGGCAAAATCCACCAACACACCGAAATGTGTGCCTTTAAACTTCACCGTGATGGTTTTGCCCGTTTCGGTAGTCTGAATACAGCCGCCGAACAAATCGACACCGTAAGAAAATTTGGCAGCCTTTTCCCATCCTGTCGGGATGGTGCAAGACGTTGCCGCGATGGCTTTCGCCTCGGTTTGAATCGTCCCTTTTGCTGCGGGCAACGGCAGTTTCGCATAGCTGTACGGTGTGGTGGTAAGTCCGTATTGAACGGCGCCGAACAGCACCTCTGCCATCAGATCGTAGCCATTATCGTTGGGATGAACCGAATCCACCGTACCTCGTAAATTCTTGTAATAATCCTCCCATTTAAATCCTCCGTTGCTGATATAATCCTTGACCACTTGGTGAAGATTTACCGAGGTCAATTGATATTTATCCGCAATCTGTTCCAAAATGGGAATAATGTCTTTTGATCTTTCGTTACGGTCAGACACGTACACGAGCACGATATCCGCATACGGATTGACTTTGCGAATGGTGTGAATCATCGTTTCATAGTGATTCCATAGTTTATCTTCACTCGTCACGCCGTCGTATCCGTTGTTAACGGCATACTCAATAAACACCAGATCGGGGGTTTTGGAAGCGATCATCTGCTCGGTAATGTATACGCCGTACTGCGAGCCGTTACCGCCCAAAGTGGAACTGGTTTCTGTGAAAAGAGCAGAAGGACACTCCTCTCTCAAAAAGTTGAGAAGACGGGTTCGGAAGCCCCCCTTAACACGAGACGAACCCATACCTGCCGTTACCGAACCACCCATGAAGGAAACCCGGAGTTCAAGATCGTTCACAATGCGGTATGCGGTGTTTTTCATGCCGCCGCGCACCGTGATGTATTTACCGTATCGTCTGTATTTCACATTGTGAAATTCCGAGGCCCTCGTCGGTTTAGAGGTGGTAGACGAGGTGGATGAAATACCCGTGCTTTTCGTGGAGGAAGGATCCTTCGCGGGCTGCTTTGAAGACACGGAACCGCTTGACGAGGTCGTTGTTTGATCGGCGTTGTCCGTGGTCGTATCATCCACTTCATTCGTTGTTGTGGTGGCGGAATTATCAATGGGGCCTTCCCCACATCCGACACACGTAAACAACATGATGGCAGCAATGAGAATGGCAAGTGTCTTTTTCATATTCAAAACATCCTTCCATTTACAAAATCAAGTTGAGTTTATCATAAAATCAAAAAACTTGCAATCGTTATCCGACACTTAGGACGGTTCCGTTAAGTAAGAACGCCGCGATCGCCATGCGTTCCCCGTTTACAAGCCGCATCACGACGGTGTGTTCGCCGTCGACACCGTTTTTAAGAAGCATTCTGGCTTTGGGGTTGGAATAATCAAGTGCGCAATCCAACGTTCCCGCGATGCCGTCAACGCTGTATTCCAGCACACCGGCATCCTTGGCAAATTCCACCAGCACCCCGAAATCCGTTCCCTTGAACGTGACGGTGATCGGTTTATCCTTTGCGGTCGTTTGGATACAGCCGTTATAGTGGTGACCGGCATAGGAGAATCGTTCCACCTTTTCCCATCCCGGCGGCACGGGATCCAGCGTGGAGGTGATCAGTGCCTTTGCCTCGCTCTGCAGGCGTGCCTGCGGGGACGGTGTTACTGCCTTCTGATACGTTTCAGCCGGCGCTTGCATGACGTATTCCACCAGACCTTTTGCCGCCTCTGCCATCACGTCATAGCCGTTATCGTTTGCGTGGACACCATCGATGATATATTGATTCCAATTCGACGCGTCCCCCATCGCGTGCATCACGGCTTCGTAGTAATTCAGCGACGGAAGTTGATACTTATCCGCCATCAGTTCCAAAACAGGAATAATATCTTTTGAACGGTGTTGAGAATCCGATACGTA
>JAFSIB010000041.1 GCA_017440005.1 Clostridia bacterium | reverse complement strand
TACAAACGCTCTGGTGCCGATTGCCTCAAAACGGTAGACATATCGGCCGGGCTCTAATGCCACGCCGGTGTCCATGCTGGATGTTTTTTCGCCGGCTGCAAACTCCGTTTGCGGCAAAACAAAATCTGCCAGCAAATTTTCGCTGGTGCTCTGTGTGTCTCCTGCGGTCACAGGCAGGACAAAGCCGGAGATAGCGCAGGTCAGCACCATCGCGACTGCCAGCATGACAGCGAGAAAACGGGAAAATGTTGTTTTCATAGGGGTGTTCCCTCCTTATCAGTTTACTGCACTTTTCATGCAGCGCCGTGGAAAAAGGGTCTGTGCTTGTATAACTACCCGAAACGTGAGAATTTCGGGAAATGTCCAAAAAAGGGGTGGACGGAAGCGGGAAAGATCACCTTCCCGCTCCCGTTTTGTAAAAAACTTAAGAGTTCTGTTCGTGAACGGATGATCAGCCTTTAGTTGCCGCATCCAGTACACGCTGCAGGTTCTTCTTATACGCAATCAAGGTGGAGGAAATGTCGCCACCGCCGGCAACTGCACGGCAGATGTTGTTGCGGATATTCTCAACCGAACCGGCGGAAGTTCTAAAGCCGGAAACCGCCGCTTTGTAGTTATCTTTGTCAAGCAGTTCGCAGGAGATCTTCTTGATATCTGCGTTCATGCCGTCCACATACGCGCCTTCAATGTTGTAAATGGAGTTCCAATGTGCCAGCGTAACGGCAACGTAGGGCTGAGAGGTGTACGCGCCGATGGCGGTACCGCCGAAGGAACCCATAACGTTGGTCTTCGCCGCATTCTGCTCAGGCAACGGGCACCAACCGATGTTTTTGATATCCTTATCGAACGCAACCGATTTACCTTCAACGCCCGTGCGGACGTGAGTCCAGGAAGCCGGCCATGCGATAACCGCAGCAGTGGTACCTTTCTCAAAAGCGTCCAGACCGTTGCTTTCGTCCGCTTTGGCGGTACGGTCGGTAATACGGCCTTCACCGGCGGTGAATTTCTGGAACATCTGCAACGCAGTGGTCAACTGTTTATCAGAGAGGTTCTCTTTCGCCGCGCCGCCTGCGATCTTAACGAAGTCTGTGCCGTACGAGATGCAGAACGCACCGTTGTAATAGTTGGAGAAATTGTTGATGAAGTACACGCCTTTGGCGGGATCGTTGATCGCAGAACCGATCTCATAGAGTTTTTCCCAGGTCAGCTGGCCTTTGTAATACAGATCCAGCAGATCGGGCTGACCGGCTTGTTTGAGCATCTTCTTGTTGTAGAAAATGCCGGTGCAACCGGAGTGGTAAGCACCTGCCGCGCAGTATGCGTGGTCCTTCCATGCGAGACCTTGCAACTGAGACATGGAGAAGCCTTCTTTTTTGACCGGATCCCACACGTCAGCGGTGGTGATGTACGGATCAAACGGTTGGAGGAATCCGCGGGTAATCTCTGCCGGGAACCAGGTGTCGTACACATACAGAACGTCGTACGCTGCGTTTGCCGCCTGTTGGGAAGCTACCTTTTCAAGGTAGGTATCCATACCGGGGGCATCCCATTTGATCTTAACGTTGTAAGCTTTTTCATAAGCCGCCAACATGTTCAGATATTTTTCCGTGCTGTTGATCGTGGCGAAAGTGTACGTTTTACCGCCGAAATCCCACTTCTTACCGGTTGCGGGATCGATGGTGCAGGACACCGTGCCCTTTTTCAACGTAACATTCTGGCTGAGAGCATTGGCACCGCCGCCCCCGTTACCGGTGGGAGCTACATAGCCATCTTTGGTGGTTGTGGTGCCGCGGCCGCTGCCGGTTGCATCACCGGCATCTTGAGCCGCCGTAGTGGTGGTCGTGGTGTTGGCAGGATCTTCTGCCGGATCCCCGCCGCACGCAACAAGCGTGAACAGCATGAGAGCCGCCAACATAAGAGCCGCCAGACGCTTCATAAACATGATGTTTCCCCTTTTCTTGTTTTTTCTTGAAAACCTATTCCGCCCTCAAAAAGGCAGACTTTCCTACGAAAACCAGTATACCAAATTCCTTGCATTTTTGCAAGACACTTTTAATAAAAAATGCAAAAGATTTTGTATAAATTTTGTGTGTACTATCCACTGTATCGGGTGGTCAAAACCGCACCATATATGGTGTTAACCGACAATGCCGGTACGCTCAATACTTTCCACAAAGTGGCGTTGCAAAGCAAGATACAGGACCATGGGTACGATAATGGTGAGCAGGCCCGCGGCGGATAAAATACCGCGCGTGTTCAGTGCTTCCTCGCCACCCGCATTCATGCTGGCGGAAAGTTTTGCACGCGCCACGTACATCATGGGAATAAGCGGTTTGAGTTCCGTGTTGTACAGCATTTCGGAGAAGTAATAGTCGTTCCAATGCCACACAAACGAGAACAGCGAAACCGTTACGAGACCGTTGCCCGCGCTGGGAATGATGATACGGATAAAGGTTTTGAGCGGATTACAGCCATCCACCCACGCGGCTTCTTCCAGATCTTTGGGTAACCCTAAGAAGAACTGACGGAAGATGAAAATGAACAAGCCGTTGCGCAAACCGCAAGCAAACAATGCAGGCAGAACAAATACCCAGGAGGTGGAAAGCAGGTTCAGTTCCACACCGAACAAGCCCAAAATGCCGCCGAAATCAAAGGATTTATACTGCAAAAACTGCGTGATGAGCATGGTTTGCGGCGGGATGATGATGGTAATGATCACCAGTAAGAAAGCGATCTTTTTCTCAGCGTATTCATACCGTGCAAAGCCGTAACCGACCAACGAACAGGAAATGAGCGAAGCCAGGGTACCGAAAACCGTGTTTTGCAGGCTCAGCAAAGCCGCGTCAAAGAACTGAATACGTTCAATGGCGTATTTGATGTTTTCCAGTGTAAATTCACCGGTAATCCACACGACGTTGGGGTTTAACAGCGATTCGGGC
>JAFSIB010000040.1 GCA_017440005.1 Clostridia bacterium | reverse complement strand
CCGGACGCTGAGCCATAAGCGTTGCGTATTTGGTGGCTTTTAAGTTGCCGATCCAACCGGTGTGGCGATACCACACCTTCTGCTCGGCTTTCTTGCCGGTGAGCACTGCTTCGGCGCAGTTGATGATGATGACGTGATCGCCGCAATCCACATGGGGAGTGTACTCCGGTTTGTGCTTTCCGCGAAGCAGAACAGCAGCCTCTACAGCTACACGGCCCAAAGGTTTACCGGCGGCATCAATGACGTACCATTTGCGGTCGACTTGACCGGCTTTTGCCATAAAAGTGGACATCGTGAATACCTCCTGATTAATATTTCATACTTTTTTGACAGCTTGCCCATCATAACACACCCAAAAACGCCTGTCAAGGGTTATTTTCCCGATTTTTTAATTTATATCCCTCTATCGCTCGTTTTCTCTCGTTTTCTCTTCCATTTCCTCTGTTTCTCGTTTTTCATTTCATTTTTTGCACTATGTTTTTGCGGGTTTCCTCTTTTCAAAAACGGCACTCTTATGGTATACTGAAAAGTAACTGATGAGAGGAGTGTCGAATATGCCCGAACAGCAAAAGAAAACCAATCCGCACAAAGGGCATCGCCAACGGATGAAGCGGCAGTTCCGACGCGTTGGTATCGATCAGTTTGAACCACATCAGGTGTTGGAATTGTTGTTGTTTTATGCCGTGCCGCAACGGGACACCAATCCGCTGGCGCATCGGTTGCTGGACAAGTTTGACGATCTGCCGTCCGTGCTGGACGCGGATTATCAATCGCTTTGCTCGGTGGAGGGCGTTTCGGAACATACGGCAACGTTTTTGATGTTGTGCGGTCAGTTGCTTACCCGCTATCACAAAGAAAAACAAGAGAAAAAGGTGTTTTCCAGCATGGCGGAGATCGCGGAGCATCTGGCGAAGCGGTTTGTAAACGTAAAAACGGAGCAGATGGTACTGTTGTCGCTTAACAATCGGCGGAAAGAAATCAACTGCTCGGTGATCAAGAGCGGTACGGAAACGACTGTGGAAGCGAGTGTGCGTGAGTTGGTACAGATCGCACTGCGTTGCGGCGCGACTGCGGTCGTGGTGGCGCACAACCATCCGGTGGGAAACTGTAAACCGTCGGATGCCGATGTTAAGGCGACGAAGACGATGGTCAATACATTCCAAATGCTGAACATTACGTTTTTGGATCACTTGATCTTTGCCGAAGATGGGTATTGCTCGCTCCGAGAGAGCCCGTTTTTAGCGCCGTTGTTTTCCAGTATGTTGGCGCGGTTAGATGAGAAAGGCGGCGGATTGCCGGAATGAAAAAGGAAGAAGCACGAAAAACCGGAACGGCAACACTTATTAAGAGATTCTTACCTTATTATAAACAATACGCCGGTGTGGTGGCGCTGGATCTGTTTTGCGCGGCACTCACCACGGTGTGTGAACTGGTGCTGCCGATGATGGTGCGATACATCACCGATATGGGGATGAATAACCTGCAGGCACTTACGGTCAAAACGGTGCTGGTTATCGGCGTGTTATATCTGGTATTGCGGATCATTGATACGGCGGCGAACTATTATATGACGTCGATCGGGCATATCATGGGGACACGCATTGAAACCAAGATGCGCAGTGATCTGTTCGGGCATCTGCAACGGTTGCAGTTTGCGTATTATGACGAAACCAAAGTGGGTACTTTGATGTCGCGCATTACCAACGACTTGTTTGAGGTGACGGAATTTGCGCACCATTGTCCCGAAGAGTTTTTCATTGCGGGGATCAAAGTGATCGCTTCGTTTGTGATCCTGAGCAATATCAACCTGTGGTTGACATTGATCGTGTTTGCGGTCATTCCGTTCATGCTCATTGTGTGCGGGCCGTTCCGCCATCGCATGAAAGAGGGATTCCGCGAATCCAAGGTGGTGATCGGTGAGATCAATGCGCAGGTGGAAGACAGTTTGCTCGGAATTCGTGTGGTGAAGTCGTTTGCTAACGAGCCTGTGGAAAAAGACAAGTTTGAGCAAGGGAACGGTAAATTTTTGGCAGTGAAACGTCAGATCTATCACGCCATGGCAGGTTTTCACGCCACGATCCGCTTGTTTGACGGACTGATGTACATCACGGTGGTGGTTGCCGGTGCGCTTTTCATGATCGGTGGGAAAGTAACGCCTGCCGATCTGGTGGCGTTTTTGTTATACGTCAGCACGTTGCTCACCACGGTGCGGAGAATTATTGAGTTTTCCGAGCAGTTTTATCGCGGTATGACGGGTATTGAGCGGTTTACGGAAATTCTGGATGCTCCCGTGACGATCGATGACAAGCCCGATGCCGAAGTGCTTACAGACGTGCGCGGTGACGTGGATTTTTGCGACGTGAGTTTCCGATATAGTGCTGAAGGACGTGAAGTGCTCAGTCATTTGAACCTGCACGTGAAAGCGGGGCAGACGATGGCGTTGGTGGGACCGTCCGGCGGCGGCAAGACCACGATCTGCGGATTGCTGCCGCGGTTTTATGAAGTGTGTGACGGATCGATCCGTTTGGACGGCAAAGATATTCAAAATGTCACATTGGAATCATTGCGCAACGCGATCGGTGTGGTGCAGCAGGATGTGTATTTGTTCTCGGGAACGGTGTATGAAAACATCGTGTACGGACGACCCGATGCCACACCCGAAGAGGTGAAAGAAGCGGCGCGCCTTGCAGGAGCGGCGGAATTTATTGAAGCATTGCCCGATGGGTATGACACGTACGTGGGCGAACGCGGTGTAAAATTGTCGGGCGGTCAGAAACAACGTATTTCGATTGCGCGGGTGTTTTTGAAAGATCCGCCGGTGCTGATCCTGGATGAGGCGACCAGTGCTTTGGATAACGAATCCGAGCGGTTGGTGCAAGAGTCTTTGGAACGGCTTGCCAAAGGACGTACGACCTTTATTGTGGCACACCGTTTAACCACCATCCGCAACGCGGATGTGATCGCGGTGGTGACCGAGGACGGCATTGCCGAAATGGGTTCGCACCAAGAATTGATTCAAAACGACGGCGCATACGCGGCGTTGTATCGGTTGTACGAATAACAAAAGCGCTCTGCCAACGGCAGGGCGCTTTTTTGGCGTGTTTTTCCGTACTTGTCACAGGGCGAAAAATATGTTATACTACCCTTAATTATGAGATGGAAGGAGGATGCCGAATGGTATACCTGGATAACAGTGCGACAACGGTGGTTTGCCCGGAAGCGATCCGGCGGATGGTGCAGGTCATGTCGGAGGATTTCGGCAACCCTTCTTCGTTGCATACCAAGGGCATTGACGCCGAGCGGGCGGTGACGCAAGCGCGGCAGGACGTGGCGAGTCTGTTGGGAGCCAAACCGCAGGAGATCGTTTTCACAAGCGGTGGCACGGAAGCCAACAATCTGGCGATCTTAGGCGGCGCGGCGGCGAAAAATCGGCAACCGCACGTGGCGGTGACAACCGCGATTGAACATCCGTCGGTGGCGGCGTGTTTTGATGAGTTGGAAAAACAGGGTTGGACGGTCATACGGGTGTTGCCTGAACCTGACGGCACGGTTTCCGCCGAAGCGGTGGCACGTGCCTGCACGGCGGATACGACGCTTGTGAGTGTGATGACCGTGAATAACGAGACCGGTGCGCACATGGATATTCCCGCCATTGTTTCGCGGGTGCGTAAAGTCGCGCCGCGTGCTCTCATTCACACGGATGCCGTACAAGCGGCGGGAAAAGTTTGGATCAAAGCAGAAAAATGGGGCGTCGACCTGTTATCGGTCAGCGGGCATAAACTGCACGCACCGAAAGGCATCGGCGCGTTGTATATCCGCAAAGGCGTGCGGGTGTTGCCGCGCGTGCTCGGCGGTGGGCAGGAAAGCGGTTTGCGTTCGGGTACGGAACCGGTGCCCGCCATTGTCGGACTGGGTGCTGCCGCCGCGGCGGTGGAACCGTTTGCGAAACAACAAGCAGCGTACGCACACCTGCGGGCGCTGTTAACGGAACAAGTACGGCGTATTCCCGAGGTGCGGTTGCATGAACCGCAAAACGGAGTGCCGTATATTGTCAATTTATCGGTGTTGGGATTCCGCAGTGAAACGGTGTTGCATTTTTTGGCGGCACGCGGAATTTTTGTGTCCAGCGGTTCTGCTTGCTCAAAGGGTAAACAGAGCGGTGTGTTGACTGCGATGGGGTTGCCGGAAGCGGAGGTTGACAGTTCGTTGCGTATCAGTTTTTGTCGATATACGACCGAGGCGGATGTGCAGGCGTTTTGTGATGCGTTGCGGGAAGCAATGCAGACGTTGCAAAGGAGGCAGAACGCATGAAAGGATTAAAAACGATTGGGACGCGCTTGTTAAACGGCTTGTTTGCGGTGATCCCCGTTGCGGGGGACAGCAAACGCGAATGGCTCCGCAAGATTGCGTTTTTGTGCGCGGTGCTGGTGTTTATCGGGTCCGGTGTATATTTGTTGGATGAACTTGTGTGGCAGCCGAACCACACCAAAACGGTACAGGTGCAACTGCAGGAACTGTATCACGAACAACAAACCGTTGCGCAACCCGATGGAACCGATACCACGGTATATCCCGAGGGAATGAAAGATGCGTTTCGGCCCTTATATCGGCGCAACAACGATCTGCGCGGGTGGCTGACCTTCTCCACACAGGGTGACGATCTGTTTGACGGTGCTATCGATTGTCCGGTGGTACAAGCGGAAGACAACGATTTTTATCTTACCCGTGATTTTTTGAAAGAGCCCGACAAGGCGGGATCGCTGTATTTTGATTATCGGAACGATCTGTCGATGGCGGGTGAAAACCGCAATCTGATCATTTACGGACACAATTTACACAGCGGGTTGATGTTTTCGCGGTTTAACCGTTTGGCAAAGCCAAACGAGGCATTGGCGAAGCGGTTGACCACGTTAACACTGAGCACGTTGTATGAAGAAGCGGTGTACAAGGTGTTTGCGGTAATGATCGTGAATGCCAATCCTGCGGAAGAACCGGTGTTCAATTATATCCGCACGGAATTTAATGACGAATCGTTTATGTCGATGGTGAATGAGATCCGTGCGCGGTCGCTGTATGATTTCGGTGACGTGGACGTGACGGTGACGGATGAGTTGTTGACGCTGTCAACGTGCAGCAACAAGCGCGAAACGCGTATGACCGATGCGCGCACGGTGATCGTGGCGCGGAAAGTGCGCGAGGGAGAAGATCCCGCGGTGGATACCGCCAAGACCACGTTGAACGCGGATGTGTTGATGCCGAAAATGTGGTACATTGCGGGCGGCGAAGAATTGCCGGAAGTATATCGGGATAATGAGGGACAAACATGAACGAAGTGATTTTGATCAAAAACGGCGAGTTGGCGCTGAAAGGCTTGAACCGCGGCACGTTTGAGGAGGCGCTCCTAAAAAACTTGCGGTATCGGTTAAAGACAATCGGGAATTTCACGTTGCGTAAAGCGCAGTCGACCGTGTATATTGAACCGCAGGACGAGGATGTGGATTGGGACGAGGTCAGCGACCGTGTGGCAACCGTGTTCGGTATCTCGGCTTTTTCCCGCGCGTGTGTGGTGGAAAAGGAGATCGACGTTATTCAAAAGGCAGCCGCCGAGTATCTGAAAGAGGCGCTTGCCGACGTACAGACGTTCAAAGTGGAAGCGAAGCGGGCGGACAAGCGGTTCCCGATGTCTTCGCCTGAAATTTGTGCACAGGTCGGCGGATATTTGCTTTCGCAATTCCCGCACTTGTCGGTGGACGTTCATACGCCGCAAATGACCGTTTGGGTCGAAGTGCGTGATTTTGGTGCATACGTGCACGGCCCGCAATTGCCGGGTGCCGGCGGTATGCCGGTTGGAACCGGCGGTAAAGCGGGGATCCTCATTTCCGGCGGTATTGATTCACCGGTGGCGGCGTATATGATGGCAAAACGCGGCATCAGTCTGACGGGTATTCATTTTGCTTCACCGCCGTATACCAGCGAGCGGGCAGAGATGAAAGTGATCTCGCTGATGGAGCAGGTGGGCGTATATGCGGGACGTATGGCACTGCACATTGTACCGTTTACCCATATTCGGGAAGAAATCGGGCGTGCTTGTCCCGAGGAACTGTTTACGTTGATCATGCGGCGGTTCATGATGCGGATCGCTTCGCGTATTGCCAAAGAGCAGGAATGCGGCGCGTTGATCACGGGTGAGAGTGTGGGACAGGTTGCCAGCCAGACAATACCGGCGATCGCCTGCACCGATGCCGTTGCGGAGTTGCCGGTGTTTCGGCCGGTGATCGGTATGGATAAAGAAGAGATCATTGCCATTGCACGGCGTATCGATACGTTTGAAACCTCGATCCAACCGTATGAGGATTGCTGCACGGTGTTTACACCGCGGCATCCGCGCACCCGCCCGCGTATTGCGGAAATCGAGGCGGCGGAAGCGGCGTTTGCGGTGGATGAGTTGGTGAAGGAAGCTGTGGAAGGCGTACGGGTGGTACGCATCTAATCCTTTTTTGAAAGGTGGGAGATCCATGAGAGCGGAGATCATTTCGGTGGGAACGGAATTGCTGTTGGGCGACATTGTGAATTCCAACAGTCAGTTTCTGGCGCGGGAATTAGCGGCTTACGGGATCGACACGATTTATCAGTCCACGGTTGGCGATAACCGTGAACGGCTGAAACAGGCGCTCGAACTGGCGCTTTCGCGGTGCGATGCGGTTGTCCTGACCGGTGGATTGGGTCCGACAGAGGATGATCTGACGCGGGAGACGGTGGCGGAGTGTTTGGGATTGCCGCTTGAGTTACACGAAGAAAGTGACGAGCGTATTCGTGCGTATTTTGAGAGAACCGAGCGGGAATATACGGAGAACAACCGCAAACAAGCGATGCTTCCCAAAGGGTGTGAGGTGTTCCCGAACGATCACGGGACCGCCCCCGGTTGCGCGATCGAGCAGGACGGCAAACGCGTGGTGCTGTTGCCCGGCCCGCCGCGTGAAATGGTTCCCATGTTTTTTGACCAGGTGGCGGCGTATTTGACACGGTGTTCCGGCGGAACGATCCATTCGCACACGGTGGGCGTGTTCGGCATCCCCGAGGCGGCGATCGATGAGCGGTTGCACGATCTTATGCAGGGAGAAAATCCGACCGTTGCACCGTATGCCAAAAACGGTGAAGTGGTTTTGCGCATTACCGCAAAAGCGGATACCGAAGAACAGGCAGATGTGTTGTGCGATCCGATCATTTCCGAGATCCGCGAGCGATTGGGCAACGCGGTGTACGGCGTGGATGCCGGCGGATTGGCAAAGCGCGTGGTGACGTTGCTTACCGAAAACGGGCTCAAAATTGCAACGGCGGAATCCTGTACGGCAGGCTTATTATCCGGTCGATTGACCGAGATCGCCGGTGTATCCAGCGTTTTTGAGTGCGGTGTTGCCGCCTATTCCAAAGAGATCAAGCATCAGGTATTGGGCGTGCCCGCAGCGATTTTGGAAAAGCGCGGTGCGGTGTCCTCGGAGACCGCCGCCGCGATGGCGGTGGGCGCTTGCCGCATCAGCGGTGCCGATATCGGCGTGGGCATTACGGGTGTTGCCGGTCCGGATACCAGCGAGGGTAAAAGTGTCGGCACGGTTTTTGTGGCGCTTGCGGATCACAAACGTGTGTGGGTCCGCAAGGTGTTTGCGGGTCACACGAATGAGGATCGGGAAACCATCCGCAACATGGCGACGTTATATGCGCTGGATATGGCGCGGCGGTATCTGGAAGCGTTCCCCGGTGTGATGGCGGGCGGACAGTCTTTGGAAGAGATGCAGGCGCAGGTGGAAGAACTCAATAAAACCGAAAGCGAGAACGCGAAACGCCGCCGTCGGCAATCGGCGTTACTGCGCTGGTTGTGCGGTGCGTTTGCCGTGTTGTTGGCGCTTGGTTTGTGGGCGTACCCGCAATGGTATCTGCCGTATCAGAACCAAAAAAGTTATGACGGCCTTGCCGATATGTATGCGCAGGCAACGCCCGAAACGGAAGGCTGGTACCCCAGCGGGATCTTATCACAGTTTATGACCTTGTACCGCAACAACGATGCGGTGCGCGGATGGGTGCATATTGCGGATACGCGCATCCACTATCCGGTGATGGCGGATACCGTCGATGCGTTTTATCGTACCCATGATTTTTATAAAAAAGAGTCCGATTACGGTGCGCCGTACTATATAGATGACGGCACGCAAGGCGATGCGTTTGCCAACCGTCAAAGTGTGACGGTGTACGGAAACGGACCCGAAAACGGACAGATGTTTGCGGATTTGAGCCGCTATACCGAGTTATCGTTTTTAAAAGCACATCCGTTGATCGAGTTGAATTCTCTGTATCAGAAAGGTGCGTATAAGGTGTTCGCGGTGCTGTTGACAGACGATACCGACGAAGCGGAATATGACTATGCGAAAACCGCGTTTGCGGATGAAGACACCTTCTTTGAACACGTATCGCAACTGCGGATACGGTCGTTATTTGATACACTGGTGGATGTTATGGAAGGTGATCGATTATTGTTGCTGACGGCGCCGATCGATTACGGTTATGAAGGCGCCCGCATTGTGGTGGCGGCACGCCGTGTGCGCAGCGATGAAGCGGCGGAAAACGATCTTACCAAAGCGCGTATCAACCGTGTGGCGGTCATGCCGAAGGGGTGGCGTGAACAGAACCCGACGGCACAAACCACGACCGAGACGACCACCACGACGACAACGGAAACCACAACCGAAACGACCACAACCGAAACCACCACCGCAACCACAACGACCACGCAAAAGACAACGGGTAAGACAACGAAAAAGACGACAACGACCAAGGCTTCGACGACAAAGACTACAACAACGCAAGCTACTACGACAACCGAAGCTCCCACAACGACGCAGGCGCCCGCGCGGCCTAACGTGCCGATAGACGGAACGGCGCCGAACGAAAACACGGTACAGGGCACCATTGCCGAATCACAGTTTTTGGAAAAGGTCGCAGTCGTGAATGACGGGGGTGCTTTCTCGCAGGTTGCTGCAGATGCGGATGGGGTGATCCGTCCCAAAAGCAAAGAGGATCTGCAGATGATCCTGACGGCGATTGTCAAACAAGAGCTTGGAAGCAGCAGTACGATGATCAACTCCGTTGAAGCCCAAAAGGCACAAGCGGTAGCCTCGTATACGTATGTGTTATGGTATAATCTGGGCGGCAATGCGTATTGGTATACCATGCCGACGGTTAATTTAAACAATTCCCGAGACAAAAAGGTTTACGATGCCGTAGGAGAGGTCCTGGGTGTGAAACTGATGAACACCCAGGAAACCGTGCTCAGTAACCGTATGGTACTGCAGGCGGTATATTCGGCGTCGACCGGTGGGTTCAGTTCCTCCAGTCAGCGCGTGTGGTCAAACACGTTCCCGTATCTTCAAACCGTATACAGCAAATACGATGACGTGACGACCAATGCCAAATACCACGGCAAGAATTTTTCGGGAACCAAGACCATGACACGGGACGAGCTGTATCAAAAGGTCAAGGATTGGTTCGCAAAAACGTATCCCCAATATACCATGCCGGAAGAGCAGTTTGATACGAGCGGCAATGACGTACCGTTGCGGGCGCTGACCTACGACGGTGACGGCAGTGCCGGCAACGGAGATGCCTGGAATTATGTGTATCAAACCAACTTCTATTATCTGACCGCAAAAGGCACAAAAAGGCAGATTACGGGTCATCAGATGCGGTCGGCTTTGGGGCTCAACTCCCATGCGTTCCGTGTGTCGTATGACCCTGCCACTAAAGTGCTCACCATTAACACGCAAGGGTGGGGACACGGTTCGGGACTCAGTCAGATGGGCGCGGTCGGTTATGCGAATGAAGAGGGATGGAGTTACATTCAGATCCTCAAGCATTATTATTCGATCACCGATACGAGCAATCATCAAGTTGTGATGCCGATTTGGTAAAAATCGGTTGACAAACCAAAACGAGAGTGCTATACTCACTTTATCGTAATAAATTGATTTAGGTGTAACGGTATGAAACAGTTAGTAGTTGCAGTTAAATACGCGTTTTACTTTTACTTTGCGAACAAAAGTAGAAGCGTTTTTTGCTGCCGCTGATTAAAGGCCGACACCCTTTAACCAAACCTGTATCGGGCTCGCAGTAAAAAACTGCGGGCCCGTTATTTTTTATTCCAAGGAGGAAAACCGTATGATTGCTGTTATTAAACAAGGAGTGCCCGAAACGCAGATTGACAATCTGGTTAATTGGTTGGAAACACAGTCGGTTAGTGTGCATCGCTCGCAGGGTGTGTATAACACGGTGCTGGGATTGGTGGGCGACACCACTCACGTAGATATTGAACTGTTGCAGAACCTGGAGATCGTGGAAACGGTGACACGGATCTCGGAACCGTTCAAAAGTGCCAACCGCAAATTTCACCCGAAAGATACGGTTGTAGACGTGTCGGGCGTGAAGGTCGGCGGCGGTCATTTTGCGATGATTGCCGGACCGTGCTCGGTGGAGTCACGCGAGCAGATCATTGAGATCGCCAAACAAGTGAAGCAATCGGGTGCCACATTGTTGCGCGGCGGTGCTTTCAAACCGCGCACCTCGCCGTATGATTTCCAAGGGTTGGCGGCAGACGGTCTGGAATTGTTAAAGGAAGCCAAAAAAGAAACCGGCATGCCGATCGTGACCGAGATCATGAATGCAAACCATTTGCCGTTATTTGAGGATGTGGATCTCATTCAGGTGGGCGCACGCAATATGCAGAACTTTGAACTGCTTAAAGAGCTGGGACGTATCCGTAAACCGATCTTGCTCAAGCGGGGTCTTGCCAACACCATGAAAGAGTGGTTGATGAGTGCAGAGTACATCATGGCGGGCGGCAACGAACAGATCATTTTATGTGAACGCGGCATCCGCACTTACGAAACGTATACGCGCAACACGTTGGATCTGTCGGCGGTACCCATGTTGCACGAACTGACGCACCTGCCTGTTATGGTGGACCCCAGTCACGCCAGCGGTATCAACTGGATGGTCAAACCCATGGCGATGGCGGCGGCTGCTGCCGGTGCAGACGGATTGATGATCGAAGTACATAACGACCCGAAACACGCACTGTGCGACGGTGCACAGTCGCTCACGCCGGAACAGTTTGACGACGTGGCAAAGCGTGTGAAGCATATTCGTGAGGCGATCTAATTGATGACGGTAGGAATTGTAGGGCTCGGTCTGATCGGCGGTTCTCTGGCAAAGGCGTTCCGAAAATATACCGATCACCGTGTGTTGGGATATGATGTTAACCCCACGGTAACGCAGTATGCGCAGATGACCGATTGTATTGACGGCGTGCTGGATAAAACCACCATTGCGGAATGTGAACTGGTGTTGCTTGCCGTTTATCCGCAGGCGACTGTGGACTACCTTGCCGAGATGGCGGATGTCATTGCAGACGGTACGGTAGTGATCGATTGCGGCGGTATCAAGCGCAGTATTTGTGACCGCTGCCGCGAAATCGAAAAGGATCACGGCTGGATCTTCATCGGCGGACATCCGATGGCGGGACTCCATCATTCGGGATTAAAATATGCAAAGGCAGATCTGTACGTCGGTGCGTCCATGATCTTAACACCGAAAAATACGGATGACATCGCACTGTTGGAGAAGGTGACCAATTGGTTGCGTTCCATTGGATTCGGATCGGTAACCGTCACCACGCCGGCGCAACACGATGAGATCATTGCCTTTACGTCACAACTGGCACACGTGGTGTCCAATGCGTATGTGAAGAGCCCGCGCGCCAAGGTTCACCGCGGTTTCTCGGCGGGCAGTTACCGCGATTTAACGCGGGTGGCGCGCTTGAACGAGGTCATGTGGACCGAGTTGTTTTTGGAGAATAAAGATAATCTGATACAAGAGATCGACCATATTATCGGATCGCTTCAAGAGTATCGCGAAGCATTGAACGACGACGATGCCGTACGGTTACGCGCGTTACTGAAAGAGGGAAGCGACCGCAAAGAGAGGATCGACAGCGGCGATGGTGAACATTAACGTCGGCACCCAAAACGGGTATGAAATTCATATTGAAGAAGGCTTGCTTTGCCGCGTTGCAGAGGAATGTAAGGCGGTATTGAGCAGTGAGAAGATCTTACTGTTGACCGACTCTCACGTATATCCTCTTTATGGTGAAACCGTAAGCCGCGCGCTCAGCGATGCCGGTTATGCGGTATCGGAATACGTGATTCCTGCCGGTGAAGCTTCCAAAAGTGTGGAGCAATATCTGGCGGTGATCGACCGCCTTGCAGCCGACGGATTTTCGCGCAGCGATGCCATCGTGGCGCTTGGCGGCGGCGTGGTCGGTGACCTTGCCGGTTTTTGTGCGGCAACGTATCTGCGCGGTATTCCGTTTGTACAGATTCCCACCACGTTATTGGCGTGTGTGGATTCGTCGGTCGGCGGTAAAACGGCGGTCAACTTATCGGCGGGGAAGAACCTGCTCGGCGCGTTTTATCAACCGCGGCTTGTGTTGTGCGACCCGTTGGTGTTAAAGACTTTGGAGCCGTCGGTATACGCTGATGGGATGGCGGAAGTGATCAAATACGGCATGATCCGCGATCCCGAGTTGTTTGAAGCGTTGGAAAACCGTGCGTGGACCGACACACAGATCATTGCACGGTGTGTATCCATTAAAAGTGAGATCGTTGCCGAAGATGAGTTTGATAACGGCGTGCGTTTATTGCTCAATTACGGGCATACGATCGGTCATGCCGTGGAAAAATGCAGTAAGTTTGCCGTTTCGCACGGCAGTGCGGTGGCAATTGGTATGATGGTGATGGCAAAAGCCGAACCGAACGGCGAAGCACTCGCCGAACGGCTGGAAGCGGTTTTGAAAACATACGGGCTGCCGACACGGTGTGAGTACGCGGCGGACGACTTATATGCGGTGGCGCTTTCGGATAAAAAACGGCGCAATCAAACGTTACACGTGATTACGGTGCCGTCGCTCGGAAACGGCAGGATCGTATCGATACCGGTGGAAGAGTTGCACACCTATTTGCAAAAGGGGCTTTCGGAATGACCGTTACGGTGAGTGGAAACAAGTTAACAGGGCAGACCGCGATTATTGCCTCTAAATCGGTTGTGCATCGGCTGTTGATCTGCGCCGCGCTGTGCAGGGAGCCAACGGTGATCGAAGGGGTTTCATACTCCAAAGATATTGAGGCAACGATTGCGTGCATCCGTGAGGCGTTTGCCGACGTTACGTGTGAAGAACACCGTATCATGGTGATGCCGCGCGGCTCGTGTACCGTTGGAGCACTTCTTGATTGCGGGGAAAGCGGATCAACGCTTCGATTTTTGTTGCCGATCCTGGCGGCGTGCGGCGGCGCACGGTTTACCGGACGGGGACGGCTTGCCGAACGACCGCTTACGCCGATCTACCCCGTTTTAGCGGAACACGGTTGTCGGTTATCGGAAGAGGGTAAGTTTCCGCTGACCGTTGAGGGTGTATTGCATGGGCAGGAATTTGTGATTGACGGTGGCTTGAGTTCGCAGTTTGTGAGCGGGTTGCTTATGGCGGCGCCGCTCCTCGGCACACCGTGCCGCATTCGTGTGGTGGGTGAGATGGCGTCTTATCCGTACATTGTGTTGACGATAGATGCGCTCAAAGTGTTTGGCGTTACGGTGACACAAGAGGGAACGACCTTTACGGTGGACGGCGCGTACCGTTCACCCAAACAGGTTTACGCAGAGGGCGATTGGTCCAATGCCGCGTTCTGGTTGGTGGGAGCCGCGTTGTCCGACAGTTCCGCATTTTCCCTCTCGGGCTTGACGGCGGATTCGGGACAAGGCGACCGTGCGATCGTATCCTTATTGCAACAAGCGGGATTTACCGTGCAGGAAACGGACGGCGTGTTTGGTGCGAGCGGAAGCGGCACCACCCCGTTGCACGTGAACGCGGAAGCCATTCCCGATCTGGTGCCGATTTTGGCGGTGCTCGCCACGGCGTTGCCGGGTGAAACGGTGATCGATCATGCCGAACGGTTGCGGCACAAGGAAAGCGATCGCTTAGAGAGCGTGGCGCAGATGATAAAAGCGCTTGGCGGGCGCGTGATCATTACGGATGATGGGTTGCGCATTGAAGGTTCACCGCTGAGCGGCGGGACGGTAGAGGCGTATAACGATCATCGCATTGTGATGTCAGCGGCGATTGCCGCGTTGCGTTGTGACGGGTCTGTGACGATCCGCGGAGCAGAAGCGGTGACCAAATCGTATCCGACATTTTTTGAAGAGATAGAGAAACGGGGGATGAGGGTATGTCATCTGTCTGGGGACGAAACCTGACTATCACGGTGTTCGGGCAATCCCATGCCGAGGCGATCGGCGTGGTGGTGGACGGACTGCCGGCGGGTTTGCGTATCGATGAAGAGGAACTGCAGACGTTCATGAATCGCCGCGCGGCAGGGGGCGCTTTTGCCACCAGCCGCAAAGAGCCGGATGTGCCGCGCATTGTCAGCGGTCTGGTGGAAGGCGTGACGTGTGGCGCACCTATTACGGCGTTGATCGAGAATACCAATGTAAAATCCGGTGACTATCGGGATTTAAAAGACCATCCCCGTCCCGCGCATGCCGATTATCCGGCATATGTGCGGTTTGACGGCGCGAACGATATCCGCGGCGGCGGTCAGTTTTCGGGAAGACTTACGGCGGCGCTTTGTGTTGCGGGTGGCTTGTGCCGACAGTTTTTGAAAACAAAGGGAATCGAGGTCGGCGCACACATTGCCTCCATTGGGGATATACGGGATACGTTGTACGATCCCGTTGCCGTCAACAAAGAAAACTTTTTGACCGATAACTTCCCCGTATACGATGCTGATGCCAAAGCGGCCATGCAGGCACGGATCACCGCTGTGCGCGAAGAGGGGGATTCCATTGGCGGCACGATTGAGTGTGCGGCGGTGGGGTTGCCCGCCGGTATCGGCGATCCGTTGTTTGACGGATTGGAGAATCGGTTAGCGTCGCGTATATTCGGTATTCCTGCCGTAAAAGGCGTGGAATTCGGCAACGGGTTTGCCGCTGCTGAGTTGACGGGATCGCAAAATAACGATGCGTATTATTATGACGGCGATACCGTAAAGACGCGTACCAACCGTCACGGGGGAATCCTGGGCGGGATCTCCACGGGGATGCCGCTTGTGTTGCGGGTGGCGATCAAGCCGACACCGTCGATTGCCAAAGAGCAGGAAACGGTGGAACTGAGTACCAAGAGCGGGTATGCGTTATCGATACACGGGCGGCATGATCCGTGCATCGTACCGCGGGCGGTACCGTGTGTGGAAGCGGCGGTTGCGATCGCCATTGCGGATTATCTGGTATAAAAAAGGGTGGTAACAATGAGTATTGAACAATTACGGAATGAAATTGACAGCATTGATAAGGAATTGGTCAACCTGTTTGTCAAGCGCATGGGCGTTGCGGCGCAGGTAGCGGATTATAAGCGCGAAAACGGTAAACCCGTATTGGATCCCGAACGTGAACGGATGCTGTTACAGAAAGTGTCCGATCTGGCGGGCGAGGATATGGAATCGCAAACGCGCATTTTGTATCAGTTGATCTTAAGTTTGAGCCGCTCGTACCAGAGCCATCTGCTGGGGTTTGACAGCACGTTGACGGATCGCATTGCCAATGCGATCGACACCACACAGCAGGTGTTTCCCGAGCGCGCCACGGTGGCGTGCCAAGGCGTGGAGGGCGCTTACTCGCAACTGGCTTGTGACAAACTGTTTTCAGCGCCGAACATTATGTACATGACCTCCTTTGAGGGCGTGTTCCAGGCGGTGGATAAGGGATTGTGCCGTTACGGTATCCTGCCGCTGGAAAACAGTACGGCAGGTTCCGTTAACCAGATCTACGATCTGATGTTGCGGTATAACTTCCACGTGGTGCGCAGTACGCGTGTACACGTGCCGCACGTGTTGCTTTCCAAAAAAGGTGCACGGATGGAAGACATTCGTGAGATCTATTCGCATGAGCAAGCCATTCAACAATGCAGTGCCTTTTTACATCAGTTAAAAGGTGTGAAAGTGCACGTGTGTGAAAACACGGCGGTGGCGGCAAAAGCCGTTGCAGACAGTGATCGCGCGGACGTGGCGGCGATCTCTTCGGAGTCCTGCGCCGCATTGTACGGGTTGGAAGTGCTGGAAACGGCAATTTCCAACGTGGAGAACAATTACACGCGGTTTATCTGCATTTCCAAAGAGTTGGAGATCTATCCCGGTGCGCACCGCACCAGTTTGATGCTGACGTTACCGCATAAACCCGGTGCCCTGTACACGGTAATCGCCAAGTTCTATTCGCTTGGTATCAACCTGATCAAGTTGGAAAGCCGCCCGATCCCCGGCAAGGATTTTGAGTTCATGTTCTATTTTGATATTGACGTATCGGTATACGCAAAATCGTTTACCGAACTGTTGTCGCAGTTGCAGGCGGAGACCGAAACGTTCCGCTATCTCGGCAGTTACACGGAGATCGTATGACGGCGCGGTACGGATTGTTAGGGCGATCGTTGTCGCACAGTTTGTCCCCGCAGATCCATGCGGCGTTCGGTGAGTATCCGTACGATCTGATTGAAAAACCGGAAGAGGCGCTGGCGGAGTTTTTTGCCAATCCGCCGTACGCGGCGATCAACGTGACGATCCCCTATAAAAAAGCGGTCGTACCGTATTGCACCGAGCTGGATGACGTGGCACGTCGTATCGGCAGTGTCAACACCATTCGTTTTGACAAAGACGCGGTGCGGGGGTATAACACCGATTATGTAGGCTTTACGTATATGCTGGAGCGCGCGGATATTACGGTGAGCGGCAAGAAAGTGTTGGTGCTTGGCAACGGCGGCGCATCCGCAACGGTACAATGCGCACTGGAAGATCTGAAAGCCGCCGAAGTGGTAGTGATCTCGCGATCGGGTGAAAACCATTACGGCAATCTGGATCGGCATGCCGATGCCCAAGTGATTATCAATACCACGCCGGTGGGCATGTTCCCCGAAACGGCGGCGGCACCTCTTTCGTTGACGCATTTTCCGCGGTGCGAAGCGGTAGCAGATCTGATTTACAACCCGCTGCGCACACGGTTGCTTGCCGAGGCGGAAAGTCGCGGTTTAAAAACGGCAAACGGACTTGCTATGCTGGCGGCACAAGGCCACCGCGCGGCAGAGATCTTTCTTGACAAGCCGTTGGATAAAGGTTTGATTGAGGAATGTCTGCGCCGGTTGGAAAAGCAGTTCCGCAACATTGTGTTGGTGGGAATGCCGGGGTGCGGCAAAAGCACGCAGGCACATCTGCTTGCACGTGCGCTCGGTCGCAATGCGGTGGACACGGATGAATACGTGGAACAGTCGGTCGGCAAACCCATTCCGCAGATTTTTGAGGAAATGGGCGAAGCGGCGTTTCGCACATACGAGGCACAAGCAGTGCAGGAACTTTGCAAAGGTTCCGGCAACGTGATCGCCACGGGCGGCGGTGCGATCTTAACCGCCGAAAACCGTACGGCGTTGCGGCAAAACGGTGTGGTTGTGTTTTTAGAGCGGGAGATTGAAAAACTGGCACGTGCGGGACGGCCGTTGTCGCGGGACGAAGAGGCTGTACGTCAGTTGTATGCGAAACGGTTGCCGTTGTACCGCGAAGCGGCAGACGTGACGGTGACTGTGTCCCGCAAACCGGAAGAAACTTGTGCACGGATCTTGGAGGCGATCGGATATGAAGATAACCATCATTAACGGACCGAATTTAAATATGCTCGGTATTCGTGAACCGGATATTTACGGACGGCAAACGTACGAAATGCTGGTAAACGACCTGACGGCGTATTGTGAGGAAAAAGGCGTTGAACCGACTTTTGTGCAGTCCAACCACGAGGGCGAGCTGGTAACCGCGATCCAGAATGCCTATTTTGAAGAAGCGGACGGTATTGTGATCAACCCCGCGGCGTATACGCACACCAGCGTGGCGTTGCTCGATGCGCTCAAGGCAGTAGCGCTGCCGGCGGTGGAAGTGCATTTGTCAGACGTGGCATCGCGCGAAGCGTTCCGACAAGTGTCGTACGTGCGCGAAGCGTGCATTGCCACCATCTGCGGCAAAGGCTTTGACGGATATAAAGAAGCCATCGACTTGTTATTACAAAAATAAACCGTATTTTGGATAGCCGAAGAGGGTACTCTTCGGCTATTTTTTTGCCCTCTATATATACCTTATTATAATATATAAGAAAAATCACAGATATAGGGGGTGGGGTATGCCGAAAAACTATATCTTGTGGGTTTGTCAAAATTGCTGAAAAAGCCCGATTTTAAGCGGTTTTTTGTTGCAAAAATTTTTTGAAAAAATTTAAAAAAACACTTGATTTTTCCGATCAGTTGCGGTAGAATAGTCAAGCATGACTATGGGAAGTAGGCGATTTGCGCCCTTTTTTAAGAGTTATGCAGACTGCACGATATGCGATGACGCGGGAGGTTGCGGCTGGCAACAGTCGGTTTTTCCGCTGAGTATGTCCGATTTCAAACCGGGCGACAAGGAATAGCTGTAAGAGGCAAAGCCAAACGGACAGAGAGTTGCACTCTGCTCCGGCGTGCTTGCGGCGCAAACGTTTTGCCACAGTCTTTTCAAGACGCTTACACTGCACCCGGACGCTTGAAACCCAGCAGGCATCCGGTTTTAAAATGCCGGTGCAGAAACACCCGGCAGGGTGTGCAGTTTTGGCGTCGCCCGCCAACTAAACTATTAAGGAGGCGTTTTTAGTGGCAGTCAAAGAAAAAATCCGTATTCGCATCAAGGGGTATGATCATCAGTTGGTGGATCAGTCCGCCGAGAAGATCGTAGAGACCGCTCGCCGTACCGGCGCTCGTGTTTCCGGTCCTGTGCCGCTCCCGACCGAGAAGGAAGTCGTTACCATTCTGCGTGCTGTGCACAAGTACAAAGATTCCCGCGAACAGTTCGAATCCCGTACGCACAAGCGTTTGATCGACATTCTTCGTCCGTCCAACAAGACAGTTGAAGCCCTGATGGGGCTTGAACTCCCCGCCGGTGTGGAAATCGAAATCAAACTGTGATGCGGTTTGATGAGGGATGCCCCTCATTCCACTAAGCGCGAGGTCACGTTCCCCACTGCGGCGATTAAGCGGCGGAGGGAACCAATAACCAAGGAGGTATAAGACAATGCAAAAAGGCATCATCGGTAAGAAGGTCGGCATGACGCAGATCTTCGACGAGAAGGGCAACGTTGTTGCGGTCACGGTCATTGAGGCCGGTCCCTGCACGGTTGTTCAGAAAAAGACCGAAGAGAACGACGGCTATACGGCTGTTCAGCTCGGCTTCGGCGAAGTTGCTGCTAACAAGGTCAGCAAGCCCATGAAAGGTCATTTCGACAAAGCGGATGTGGCTCCGAAAAAGGCGCTGCGCGAGTTCCGTTTTGAGAACTGTGACAACTACAACGTGGGTGACATCATTAAAGCGGACGTTTTCGCAAACGGCGACCATGTCGACGTTGTGGGCGTCAGCAAAGGTAAAGGCTATGCCGGCGTTATCAAGCGCTGGAATCACGGCCGCCTGAAGGAATCTCACGGTACGGGTCCTGTGGCTCGTCACGCCGGTTCCTTGGGTGCTTGCTCCTCTCCCTCTCGTGTGTACAAAGGCATGAAGGGTGCAGGTCATTTGGGTGCTGAGCGTGTGACCGTTCAGAACCTCAAAGTCGTGAAAGTCGACGTAGAGAACAATCTGATCGCGATCAGCGGTGCCGTTCCCGGTCCGCGCGGCGGTCTGATCCTGATCTCGGATTCCGTTAAGGCGTAAGGGAAGGAGGAAATAGACAATGGCTACAGTATCTACTTTTGATATGACCGGCAAACAGCCGGCACGATGGATCTGAACGATGCCGTGTTCGGTATCGCTCCCAACGCAACCGTTCTGCACAGCGCCGTAGTCAACTATCTGACTAATCAGCGTCAGGGCACTCAGTCCACTCTTACCCGTTCGGAAGTCAGCGGCGGTGGTAAAAAACCGTGGCGTCAAAAAGGAACCGGCCACGCCCGTCAGGGTTCGACCCGCGCTCCGCAATGGACGCACGGCGGTATCGCTCTCGGCCCGAAACCGCGCAGCTACAACTACGTGCTGCCGAAGAAGGTTCGCCGTTTGGCTCTCAAGTCTGCGTTCTCCTCCAAGGTGCTCGCCGGCGAAATGCTCGTGCTTGACAGCTTGACGATGGACGAGATCAAAACCAAGACGGTTGCTACCATGCTGACCGCTTTGGAAGCCAAGAAAAAGGTCCTGTTGGTTCTTCCTGAGAAGAACGATACGGTGATCCTGTCTGCCCGCAACATCCCCGGTGTTAAGACCGCTCTGGTCAACACCTTGAACGTGTACGACGTTCTCAACTGCGATACCTTCATCGTGGTGAAAGACGCCGTCGCTCAGATCGAGGAGGTATACGCATAATGAACGCACGTGATAT
>JAFSIB010000004.1 GCA_017440005.1 Clostridia bacterium | reverse complement strand
CAGGTCTGCTTTAAAATAAGGATACATATACTGATCGAAACGGCCGGGGGAGATCGAGTGACCGCTGGATTCGATCTGAATCAGCATCTGCACGAACCAGAACGACTGGCACGCCTCATAGAATGAGGTGGCGCCGCGCGCGGGAACGCGGGAGCAGTTTTCAGCGATCTGTAACAATTCGGCTTTGCGCGTTTCATCAACACACTCCGTTGCCATCTTGCGGGCGAGTTCCGCATAGCGGTTGGCGTACATTTCCACCGCATCGCACGTGATGAGTACGGCGTTTAAGAAATGATGGCGTTTGGCGTAATCGGCATCCGTCACTTTCAACTTATTCAGTGCCTGCCGCGCTTCTTCGGCGATGCCGCGATAACCGATCTTTAACACTTTGGCGTAATTCACGGTCACATGACCGACGCCGTTGTAAAAATAGTTACCGGGCGTGAAGATGTTGTGCTCGATCGCGGCAATGGTTTCGGGAACCATGTACGATGTTGCCAACTCGCTGGATGTTCTGCCTTTCCAATACGGGAAGACTTTGCGCAACGCCTCTTTGGTTTCTTCCGAAATCAAAAACGGGTCAGCGGAACGGGTGGCAAGGGTATCGAACTCCGCTTCCAGCCATTCGTACGAGTATTCCGGGAACAACTGCGCGCCGCGCGGGTTTTTGGAACTGCTGCCGACGATCAGCTCAAGCGGGCGGATGGTGATCGGGATCTGTGCCAGAATGTGCGCAAAAGCCTTTGCGCGGCGCAGAATGATCGGTTCTCCTTCCGTTTGACGATACGACTCCGTTAACAGTACGGCGCGGTACGGTTCGATCTCGGGCATTTTTTCAAACAAATGCTCCACAAGCTTCGGAATACGCTCGCTTTTTTGAATATCTTGGGTATAAAAAGTGGACATAACGATAACCTCCCACATTTCATGCTGACATCATTGTACAGGAAACCAACATAAAAGTCAATAGAAAAACCAACAAAAACCAAAAAAAATAACAAAAACTCAAAAAAATAATCGGAAACCAAACACAAAAACCAAAAAACAAGGATTAAAAACCCGCAAAAAAAGAAAAAACCAACATATTTTCCACAATGCCAACGGGAAGTGTGGAAAATATATCGGTCTATCGGAAGCAGATCGTGCAAAACCAAAACTTTTGCCGAACTATACGCGCATATCGTACGGTTTTCTTTCAATACTAACGGATAGGAGGTGGCGTATGCAAGGACGGACAGATCTTGCCATGGAAGCGGTCGGCGGTCGGATGGCGGCTACGGAGCAAGTGGCAGGCATGGAAATTTCCGAAATTTCTTTAAACGAAACGCAGGCGGCTTCTATCGGGAAACGCTGCGGTCGGTATATTACGGCGCTCATGCCGCGGCTCACCGATGATGAACACGATCTGGAAGACAAGGCGTTGGCGATCGGGAGACGGTTGCGTTCGTTATTGCCGCAACACGGAACGGTGTTGGTGGTGGGACTCGGCAACGAGGCGATCACACCGGATGCGTTGGGTCCGCGCACGTCATCGATGGTACTGGCAACACGTCATATCCAAGGGGAGTTTGCCCGCAGTGTGGGATTATCCGATCTGCGCCCCACCGTGGTGTTGCGCACGGGGGTGCTCGGCAATACCGGTATGGAAAGCAGTGAGATCGTGTGCGGCGTTTGCCGCCAGGTTTCACCCTGCGCCGTGATCGCCATTGATGCGTTGGCGGCGCGCAGTATGGAACGGTTGGGTTGTACGGTGCAGTTGTCGGATACCGGAATCGCACCGGGATCGGGTGTCGGGAACGATCGGAAAGCGCTGGATCGGGATACGTTGGGCGTACCGGTGATCGGGTTGGGCGTACCCACGGTGGTGGACGCCCAGACTTTGGCGTGCGAATGGTTCGGGGCAGAGCACACGGCGGTGCGGCGAGAACCTGCCATGATGGTCACACCGCGCGAGATCGACCTGATGATCGCTCGCGCTTCGCGCTTGTTGGCAATGACAGTACATGCCGCGTTACAGCCGTCCTATTCACCGCTGGAACTGTTGAGTATTGCACTGTAAACGCATATCTGTCGGTTTTTTCGCATATCGTCGTATAGGTGACGTGTATGAAACAGCGGATCATAGCGATGATAGCGGTATTGGCAATCTGCGGGATCGCGGTGGCAACGGTTGCGCAGATTCCCGCGGAACAGATAACGGCGGTACTGCACAGTGCGGCTTGGTTATCGGTTGGGTTGCGGCAACCGCAACAAAGTGTACAACTGTTGGAGGAGCACATCAGCGCCCCGCCTGCGGCTTCGGTGGGTGGGGCGCTGTATGAACAAAACGTGATACTGGGCGATATTGTGACACAAGCGGTCCCGTCCCTCAAAACGGGAGTGCCGGAAAAGGCGGCGGGTGCCGGTACGGTACTGACGCAACAGTTATCGGCGGGCTCTTCGTTCATACAGGACGTTGCGTATAAAAACAACACCAAACAGACGGTGGATATGGCGGCGGCGTTGGGCAGACGGCCGGAGATTGCGTTTTCTGTATCCGAAACCAAGCCGCAGGTGCTGATTACCCATACCCACACAACGGAATGTTATCTGCCGTACGATGCCGGGTTTTACAATCCGGATGATGCCAGCCGTACCACCGACAGTACGGCAAATATGGTGGCGGTAGGGGAGCGGGTGGCAGAGCAGTTACGGCATGCGGGCATCGGGGTAGTGCACGATACCGAAATCCACGATCAACCGTATGATACCGCGTACACCCAGTCGCGCAAGGCGGTGGAAGCCTATCTCAAAGAGTACCCGTCCATTTGTGTGGTACTGGACATTCACCGTGATGCGATCTACCCGAACGACACCACGCGTGTTAAGCCGACTGCTGTGATCAACGGTAAAAAAGCCGCACAACTGATGATCATTGTGGGTATGATGAACACCAAAAAAGTGCCGAACACGCACACTGCGGAAAACCTGGCGTTTGGGGCGCGGTTACAACAAACGATGCACAGACGGTATCGCGGGTTGATGCGACCGATGGTGCTCGCAAACGCGCGGTACAATCAGCAGTTGAGCAACGGCATGATCTTGGTTGAGGTCGGCAGTGACGTCAACACGTTGGAAGAAGCGTGTTATGCCGCAGAATTGCTGGGGCAAGGATTGATCGAAACATTAAAAGGGTTGTGAGTGTTTGAAAAATAAGCGAAGTATAGCGGCAGCGGTCAGCGCGTTTTGTCTTACCGTCTGTGTGCTCGGGACGGTTGGCGGCATGATCCTGACCGATATGCGCAGCGGACGCACGTTGTTTGGCGAAGCGTATGAACAGGTGGCGATCCAACGGGAAGATACGGCGGTAACCGAACGGAACAGTGTGTTTGATCTGATGTGGTTGCCGGCAAGATGGCAGTTGCTTTGTCGCGTACCGCTTTGGGAAACACAGGTGATACAATGGCTCTTGTCAAGGGGATAAACTTGTGATAAAATGGAAAGCACCAGGTCGAAAGGGCGGTGCATTCCGTGAAAATTCGTGTACGCGACATTCTGTGGGCAATCGTTGCACTTTTAGCGTTGATTGCAGGCGGCATGACCTTGTTTTCCAACATCGGCGTTGACGATACGCCGGCAGATAAACAGGTCATGATATGGTATTTATCCCTGCACTCACTCTTGTTTATGGTGATGGCGTTGCTGGCAATTCTGGAACGTCTTTTCCCGTCAAAGGCGGGGGCGCTCAAAACTGTGCTGTACGGCGGCAACGTGTTGTTTGCCGGTGCGTATACGCTTTTGGTGATCATTGACGCTTCGCCGATCATTTCGGAATTCATTGCCAAAGAACTGTGGCGCAGTCCCTTGAGTATTATGACCTTGAGTACGTATATCATTTATATTGGTATTGGATTATTGGTTATCGGTTTGTGCTTTAATAAGTTACGTGGGCAGTTGGAAAATCAACGTTCACTGGGTTTTTTGTTGATGTTGTTCGCGGTGTTATCCTCGATCCCGACGGTGATTTTCTCTTTTCAGTACAACATCAGCGCTTCGTTGCATGCCACCACCATCACGTACATGTTGTTGATGACGGTGTTGCAAGCATTTCCGGTGTATACCTTGTTTTGTGCAAAAGCGGATAAGGAATAAATAAAAACGCGGCAGATCATACGATCTGCCGCGTTTTACATTCTTACTTATTGAAACCGCCGCGCGGTGATAAACCGTTGCGCCCAGTAATCGGAATTGAGTTCCAATACTTTGACACCGGTTTCGGGATTGGTGGAGGCGACAAACTGATTGTTGCCGATATAAATACCGACAAATCCGATTGCCCCGCCAAGATCGTTACAAAATGCCAGAATATCACCCGGTTGGATTTCCTCGGGATTGACGTCCAGTCCGTATTCGGCAATCTGCAAGGCGGTTCTGCCACTCACTGTGTGCCCGTTTTGCTTATAGCAATATTTTACAAAACTGGGGTTATCAAACGCATCCGGTCCGGCACCGCCCGTTTGGAACGGTTTGCCGATCAGCGAGATGGCGGTGGTGGCGATGGCGTCGCCGGTTTTGCTGTTGCCCTCATCGGTGCTGATGGACGGGCGGGTGGTCGTGCCGGTACTGCCGGCCGTGCTTTGACCCGATACCGTGTTGCCCGATGAAACGGCGTTGCCGGTCGTTGCGGTTGTTTGAGAAGTAGTGGTTGTGGTCTGGGTGGGTCTATTCACCTGACTTTTGGTAATAACGGTGGCACTCGGTGTATCGCTGCACGCGCAAAGCGGCAGGCACAGTACGGTAAGTGCCAGACAGATTGATAATAAACGGATCATGGATCATCACCTCTGGTATCAGTTTACTGGATATGATCAAAAAAAGCAAGGATTTTTATGCGGGATAGACTGGTGTTTTCTGACAGAGTGTGTTACAATCACAAAAGAGGTGATCGGTATGACGGAAATTCGACAACAAGCGCGCACCATCGCGGAAGAACTGTGTGATCGCGCCGGTTTACAGGCGGGGGATCGCTTGGTGGTAGGATGTTCTTCCAGTGAAATTGTCGGCAGTCAGGTTGGCAGTGCCTCCAGCCCTGCGGCGGCACAAGCCGCGTTGGACGGTATCATGGAAGTGCTAGAGGAGCGCGGGATCTTTTTGGTGGCACAATGTTGTGAACATTTAAACCGCGCCTTGATCACGGAAAAGGCGGCGTTGCACGGGGAAGAGATCGTGAACGTGGTGCCGCAACCGAAAGCCGGCGGGTCATTTGCCACCGCCGCTTATCAACGTTTTAAGCAACCGGTGGCGATCGAGCACGTACGTGCCGATGCCGGTTTGGATATCGGGAGTACGCTGATCGGGATGCACCTCAAAGAAGTAGCGGTGCCGCTCCGCTTATCCGTGGATCACATTGGTGAAGCCTTTGTTACGGCGGCGCGTACGCGGCCGCGGTGTATCGGCGGAAACCGTGCGGTATACGATGAAAAACTGTTGTAACATTTCCCAATTGCGGCTTACTTGCAAAAGATGCAAAAGTATGATACACTGAAACCGTATTTACAAAGAAGGAGAACGAACACGATGAAACGAGTATGGATAATCACTTGTGTTTTATCACTTGCCGTGTTGGCGGCGGGGTGCATGGTTGTGAACATTCCCCCTGTGGATGACACGACTACCACCGAAAAACCGGAGCAAACCACCACGACCACCACGATCGCGCTGGCGGTAACGGATGCGCAAGGAAACGTTGTGACGACGGATGGCGGCTTGATCGTGACCACGCAGGTCAGCGCGTTGCCCACAGAGGTTCAAACGGTAACAAACGCGGACAGTTCTACAACCGGCACGCAACACGTGATCACGTCGCACATTGTTGTTGGTACCGATGCACAAGGTCAGCAGACAACGTCGGTGGTATCGGAGCAAACGGTGACCACAACGGCAGGCTCGTTGATTCCCACGCAGGACAACGTGCAGTTAACGTCTGATACGACCACGTCCACTACCACTACGACGACCACTGCTACAACCGCCTCTTCCGGGACTTCAACTACAAGTTCCACCACCACGTCCCAATCCGCAACACAGAGTTCGGGTACGCAAACGTCGATCACAATTAAAACCAATAAAGATGGTTGGGGACTGTGGTACTGAGTTTTCCCGGGACCATAAGGTAAACAAAAGGACCGATTCCAAATGGAATCGGTCCTTTTTTGTGGAGCGGCTTACGAGGCTCGAACTCGCTACCTCCACCTTGGCAAGGTGGCGCTCTACCAGATGAGCTAAAGCCGCAAATCACTGTGCACGAGAGAGTATAGCATAAAGGCGGCGGCTTGTCAAGCAAAATTATTACACAAATTTCAAAAGAGCAATAAGAAACCGCCGTCGGCAGATTGCCGACGGCGGTGGGGGGTTAACAGATTACATAACCATCTCTTTCGGGTCAGCGGCATTGATTGCCGTTTTGTTGGTGGTTACGGTCAGTTCTTTGACTTTTTCATCCACTTCTTTGGAGAATTCCTCGTATTTCATGTACTGCAACGTTTGATCGTGGCTGTCTTTGTAGAAGTCAACGTCGTTGCCGTCTTTATCCTTACCGCGTTCTGCTTCGGGATCCATACGCAGGATGAGTGCCATGGTTTTGGTGGTACCGTTTTTCTGATACGTTTTGATAGCACACTCGCCTTCTGCCATTTCTTTGAGGACCTTGAGCAATTCTTCGTCCATATCCTCGTCGATCACGTCGTTACGGGTAGCGGTCGCGGGTTCTTCCGTTTCGGTTTTATCGGAAGAAGTACCGGCAGCCGTTGTGGTGGTAGTGGCAGAAGTGTCTGCCGCTGTTGTAGTGGTTGCGGCAGTCGTTGTGGTTGTGGTGGTAGTTGTCGTGGTTGCCGTGCTGCTGCCGGAATTCGAACTCGACTGAGTATCCGCCGTATACTTGCGATAGGCTACGTCAAACGCGGCACCGTTTTTACCGTTTTGGTTGTACAGATCCAAGTATCCTTGCAATTGCTTTTCGATCTTTGCCACTTCATCGGCGGACAGTTCTTTTTGCGATTCACTGTCTACCAGCGACAATTCAATGGCTTTATAGCTGTAATAGTGCTCGTCAAACCATTTGCGCTCATCCTCGTCCGATACCTCGCGGATACCGCCGTCATCATACAAGCCGGTAAACAGAGAAGATTCGTTCAGATACACGGCTTTGTACATATCGATATAACGCTGGTTGTTGAAGCCAAGCGGCAGGAATTGATCGGCTTTGAGTTCCGCCAATTCTTCTTCGATCTCTTTGAGTTGCTCGGCATCCCACTCCAGTTTATAGTGAGCCAGCAGATCTTCCAGTGCTTTTTGACGGATCATGGTATCCTGCGTGACCTGGATCACATATTCGTCCAACGTCATTTCTTTGGCTTCGTCACCTTCACCGTACGTCACTTTTTGTGCAAAAGCATCGGCGCCGTAATAGTACAGATACATATACGCCTGCTGGTCGGTATACAGAGTGCTGTACATATAAGCAAGGTAGTCGCCCATTTCATACGTTTTGTCGTTCACCTGCATGGCAACTTTCGGTGTGGAGCAACCGCCAAACAATAAGCAGGAGATTGCCAGAGTGATGGCAAGCGCCATACATGCAATACGCTTTAAAGACATAAAAACGTCCTCCTCGGATGATATAGTAAAACAATACATTCATTCTACACGAAAAAAACGGTTTTGTCCACCCCCTTATGAAAAGTGGGGAAAAAAGTTTACAAGAAACCTTTTTTTAACTTGACAACAACCGTTAAGGCGTGTATAATACACATTGCATCACATGCCGGTGTGATGGAATTGGCAGACGTAGTGGACTCAAAATCCACCGCTGGCGACAGCGTGCCGGTTCGAGTCCGGCCACCGGCACCAAAAAACACTCGTTCTCTTGAACGAGTGTTTTTTTATCCAAGCCGATAGGCTTGGTATATCATCACGACGCAGTCGTGTATATCATTGCCGCACAAGTGCGGCGTATATCATCACACCTTTAGGTGTGTATTAAAAATCTGTCGGCTTGATGATATACAAAACTTGCGCTT
>JAFSIB010000003.1 GCA_017440005.1 Clostridia bacterium | reverse complement strand
TGACCACCAACGTGCCGAGTAGCGAAAATAACGGCATAATGAGCAGGACACCCAACAGCGCGCGTTGCATAAAATCGTATGTGAACATTTCAGCGAGGGCTTCCATCATACCGACTCACCCCCAAACAAGCGATGAAAGGCATCCGAGCCAAACACCGCATCGGGCGTGCCGAAAGCCTGCACGGTCTTATCCAGCAACAACACTTTATCGGCATGGCGACGCACGTACGGCAGATCGTGCGACACCATCAAAATTACCATATCCTCTTGTGTTTTCAAGGTGTCCAGCAAGTCATAAAATTCCTGCAACCCGCTTTGATCCACACCCGAAACCGGTTCATCCAAAATAAGCAGGTCGGGGGTCGGCATGGTAGCCGCCGCCAGTAACACCCGTTGCAGTTCACCACCGGATAACCGACCGATGGCACTGTCCAACAGATCCTCGGCATGAAACCGCGCCAGATGCGCGCGGAAGTTTTCCACAAGTTTTCGCGGTTTGTGGAAAAAGACGGGGTAACGCCCCGTTAACGATAATAACAGATCGTACACGGTGGCAGGGGTGTTGCGATCCACCGCAAGGGTTTGCGGCACGTAACCGATCCGCGGTTTTCCGCCCACGATGGGGGTGCCGTTGTGACCGGAAAACGAAACCGTTCCCGTGTGCGGGATCTCACCCAAAATGGCACGCAGCAACGTGGTTTTACCGGCACCGTTGCGGCCGATGATCGCCGTAAGTTCCCCGCAATGCACGTGCAGACCGATATTCTGCAACAACTGCCGACCGTCGGCAGTCACCCCGATATCCGAAATGGTCAGACAATGTAACCCACACGTGTTCACGACAACACCTCCTTTAACGTTTGTATGTTCCGTTGCATGGCATACAACCACGCATCCTCATCCGCCACGCCGTTTTGCGGCACAACGGCGGTATCCCACCGCACCACAGCGGCAGTTTCCGCATGCGCGGTAAGCGACGTATACTGCAGAGGATACTGCTCGTCATATAAAAACAACACGGCTTGTCCGCGCAATGCTTGTGCCACCTGCGCCAGTTCGCCGGCGGATGCCGCCGTTTCTTCCCCGATGGGCAACCGCGCCAACTCGCGAAGTTCCAAACGTTCCGCTACGTACGCCATCGATTCATGAAAAAGAACCGCACCGTCAACCGTTATATCCGTCGCGGTCAGTTGTGCCGCAACGGTTTGTACCTTTTGCAAATATGCGGCGGTGTTGTGACGGTACGATTCGGCGTGAGCGGGATCGACCTCGCACAACCCGTCACATATTGCTTGCACTTGCGCCGCATACCGCACGGGGTCGATCCAGGCATGGGCATTTACCGCATGGTCGTGATCGTGATCATGTTCGTGAGCATCGCCGCACAAAAGCGAAACGTCAGCGGTGGTATCAATGCAAAACAGAGAGGGAATCGACGGGATCACGGCGTTCAGAAAAGATTCCATGCCGCCGCCGTTTAACACCAGCACGTCTGCCGCATCCAGTTGTGCCCGTTCAACGGGGGAAAGCTGATAATCGTGCAGGCATCCCGCACCGGGTGCGGTCAGACACGAAACCGAAACGCCATCGGTTTTGCCGACCACCTGCAACGCCGCGGTGTACATCGGATAAAAAGCAGCAACGACCGACAGTTCCTCGGTCTGCGGTTTTGGGTACCGCCCAAGTAATACTGTCAAGAGGGTGGATACCGCCAAAATCACTGCCAACAACATGGCCACTTTACCATACCTCGACTTCATGGTTCTCCACTCTCCTTTTTTGTAACACTTATCAAAAAAATGGTACGGCTTTCGCGCTCAAAAGTCAAGGAAATTCTTGTCGATGGCGAAAAAGGCGACAAAAACCATTGCGAGTTTCAAGTGATTATGATATAATAAAACCACGTATGAGAGGAAGGAGGACTGCTTGTGAACTGGACGTTACCGGACGGTTCTGTTTTTGCGGGAAATTCTGCCGCAAAGGCGTTGCTTTCCTCCCGTTTGGACGCAGGAGCGTTCCCTCATGCGATCTTGTTGGAAGGTCCTGCGGGAAGCGGTCGCAAAACGCTGGCGCGGTTACTCGCGGCGGCGGCAGTTTGTCAGGCAGGCAGTGACCGCCCGTGCGGAGTCTGTCCCGCTTGCCGTAAAGCGTTTTCCAAAAACCACCCCGATATTACGGAGATCGGGGGCGGCGGTGAGGCACGGTCGTTCCACATTGACGTGGTGCGTGACCTGCGCGACGAAGTATACGTGATGCCCAATGAAGCACCGGTGCGTGTTTTCATTCTGTGTGACGTGCAAAACATGACGGAGCAGGCGCAAAACTCTCTGTTAAAAGTGTTGGAAGAACCGCCTGCACACGTTCGGTTTATTTTAACGTGTGAGCAACGGTCACAGTTGCTGGAAACCGTGCGTTCCCGTGTGTATGCCGTGCCGCTTGGCGGCGTATCTGCTGAGGAAGCGGTTGCCGTGTTGCGGCAACGGTTGCCCGATCGGTCGGAAGACGAACTCACCCGTGCCGCCACGTTGTGGGGCGGTGTGATCGGACAAGCGATCAACGGCTTGTCCGACGGATCGTATCAGGAGATCCTCACGTTACTTCCGAACATTGCCTCGGCGATCACGGCACCCACCGAACTGCAGTTGTTGCTTGCCACCGCACCGCTTGAGAAACAAAAAGACCGTGTTTCGGCGGTACTCAGCGGATTGCTGTTGATCTTACGTGACGCGTTGGTGTGTCGGTTTGAATCGGCAGGCTCACTCGGCACCGCACCCGAAGCATCCCGTACCCTTGCCCGCACGCTCACACGGCGGCAGTTGCTCGCGGTATTGCGGGTGTTGGAAGACTTGCAAGCCGCCCGCTTTTTCAACATGAATCATACGTTGTTTTTAACCTTACTCTGCGCACGGTTGCGCCGTGCGGCAGGACGCTGATTTCACAAAAGAAAGGTTTTGATACCCATGGCGAACATTATCGGTATTCGGTTTAAGAATATGGGGAAAGTATATTACTTTGCGTCAGCCGGTTTTTCGTTCCAAAAAGGCGACCACGCGATCGTGGAAACCGCACGCGGCTTGGAATGCGGCGAGGTTGTGATGGAAAACCGCGACATGAGCGATGACGAGATCGTCAAGCCCCTCAAAGCCGTTGTGCGACCCGCAACGCAAGAGGATATCCGCCGTGCCAAAGAAAATGCCGAAAAGGAAGAAAAAGCTTTGGCGTTGTGCGCTGAACGTATTGCGGCACACAATCTGGATATGAAACTCATCGGCGCGGAATACGCGTTTGACAATTCCAAGATCTTGTTTTATTTCACCGCCGAGGGACGGGTGGATTTCCGCAATCTGGTAAAAGATCTGGCGGGTCAGTTCCACACCCGCATCGAACTGCGTCAGGTCGGCGTACGTGACGAAGCCAAAATGTTGGGCGGACTGGGCATTTGCGGCAGACCGCTTTGCTGTGCACAGTTTTTATCGGATTTCCAACCGGTATCCATTAAAATGGCAAAAGAACAAGGGTTATCCCTGAACCCCACCAAAATTTCCGGTACCTGCGGCCGTTTGATGTGTTGTTTGAAATATGAGCAGGATAACTATTCCTCGCTTTTAAAAATCACGCCCAAGCAAGGTGCGCTTGTCAACACGCCCGAGGGGCGCGGCACGGTGACCGAGGTCAATTTGTTGGCAGGACTCTTAAAAGTGCGGTTGGAAAAATCGCCGGATTCCCCGCCGCTTGCCTTCTCCCGCGAGGATGTTAAGGTGATCAAAGACGGCAAAAACAAACCCGAAAAGAAAGAAAAAGCCGAAGAAGCGGAGCTTGAATAAATATGGAAGTATATGCCATTATCGGACTGTTAGCGGTGATCGTTTTGCTGCAGGTTCTGTTGCTGACACGTAAACCGAAAAGCGATTCCCACGAATGGTTGGAAGAATCCGAACGGCGGTTGCGCGAAGAAGTGCGCGACACCCGCAAGGAACTCAACGATACCCTCAAAGATATGAACCGTATTATCACCGAGGGGCAAAAGGAAACGCTGAAAGTTTCGGGCGAGCATCAAGAAAAACTCAACGCCACCCTCACCACCGCGGTGCGCGGGTTGCAGGAAAGCAACGAGAAAAAGTTGGATCAGATGCGTGAAACGGTGGATGAAAAACTGCAAAGCACCCTCACCAAACGGTTGGATTCCAGCTTTAAAACCGTTGGCGAACAGTTGCAAAGCGTGTACAAATCCCTTGGCGAAATGAAAGAACTTGCCAGCGGTGTCAGCGATCTGCAACGCGTGCTCACCAACGTGAAAGCGCGCGGTACGTGGGCGGAAGTACAACTGGGGAACATTCTGGAACAAACGCTCACCTCTGAGCAGTACGCACAGAACGTATCCATTCGCGGCAACCGCGAACAGGTGGAATTTGCCGTTAAGATCCCCTCACGTGACGATGATAATACCTTTATCTGGTTGCCCATCGACTCAAAATTCCCGCAGGAAGATTACGCGCGGTTGGTGGACGCTTCCGAAAAAGCGGACAAGGATGCCGCCGAAGCGGCGATCAAGTCGCTGGAACGCACCATCCGTAACGAGGCGAAGACCATTGCCGATCTGTATATTGACGTACCCCGCACCACCGATTTTGCGGTGATGTTCTTACCCACCGAAGGGTTGTATGCCGAGGTACTGCGCCGTCCGGGTCTTGCGGAAGAATTGCAAAACAAGTACCGCATCATGGTGTGCGGTCCCACCACCATCACGGCGTTTTTGAACACGTTGCGGATCGGATTCCGTACCATCGCATTGGATAAACGCGCCGCCGAAGTGTGGAAAGTTCTCGGCGCTGTAAAAACACAATACGATAAGTTTGAAGGGTTACTGGAAAAAGCCAAAAAGAAAGTGGATGAAGCGGGTAACGTGCTCGACGATGCCCGTCACCGCAATTCCATCATCCTTAAAAATTTGCGGAACGTGGAAGAGTTGGAGCAAGACGAATCGGATGATCTCCTTGCCCTGCCGCATATACCGGAAGAATAAACAAAACCCCCTCGATGTTTCACCATCGAGGGGGTATTTTTTTGCTTATTGAATCAAGCTCTTACCGTCCATGTCGGCGGGTTGTTCAAGGCCGAGGATCTGCAACATGGTGGGCGCAATATCGCACAAACGACCGCCCTCACGAAGCGTGCAATCGTGACCGACCACGCAGAACGGAACGGGATAGGTGGTGTGCGCGGTGAACGGCGATTCGCCGTCATCTTCCAGCATCTTATCCGCGTTGCCGTGGTCAGCGGTAATGAGAGCCACACCGCCCATTTCGCACACCGCTTCCACGGTTTTACCCACGCAGGTATCCACCGCTTCCACCGCTTTTTTGGCGGCGTCAAACACACCCGTGTGACCAACCATGTCACAGTTGGCATAGTTCAGGATGATCACGTCATACTTGCCGGAACGGATGCGCTCCACCACCGCGTCACACACGGGGTACGCACTCATTTCGGGTTGCAGGTCATAGGTTGCCACTTTGGGAGAGTTGATAAGCACACGGTCTTCGCCCTCAAACTCGCGTTCCACGCCGCCGTTAAAGAAGAACGTGACGTGTGCGTATTTTTCGGTTTCCGCAATACGCAACTGCGTAAGTTTGTTTTTGCCGAGATATTCACCCAAGGTGTTTTCCAAGGTCTGCGGACGGAATGCCACGTCCACGTTCGGCATGGTGGCATCGTACTGCGTCATGCACACGTAATGGAGCGGGAAAAATCCGTTTTTGCGCTCAAACCCGTCAAACGCGGGATCCACAAACGTGCGGGTGATCTCACGGGCACGGTCGGGGCGGAAGTTAAAGAACACCACGCTGTCCCCTGCTTTGATCCTGCCGTTTTGATCGCACACGGCCGGTACAACAAACTCATCGGTGACACCGTTCGCGTACGAGTTTTCCATCACCGAAACAGCATCGGCGTTCTGCACGCCCTCACCGTATACCATGGCGGCATAGGCTTGCTCCACGCGTTCCCAGCGATTGTCACGGTCCATGGCGTAATAACGGCCCATCACCGTTGCCACGCGGCCGACACCGATCTCCGCCGCTTTGTTCTGCAACTGTTCAATGAAATCTTTACCCGAAGACGGCGGCACATCGCGGCCATCCATCAAGCAATGCACAAACACGTTGGTAACACCGCTGCGTTTTGCCATTTCCAACAATCCGTACACGTGTGTTAAGTGACTGTGCACACCGCCGTCGGACAAAAGTCCGATCAGGTGCAAGGCTTTATCGCCTTTCGCGTTGTCCATTGCCGCTTTAAGAGCGGCATTTTCAAAGAAATCACCGTCACGGATGGATTTGGTGATGCGGGTCAGTTCCTGGTACACCACGCGGCCTGCGCCGATGTTGGTGTGACCCACTTCACTGTTTCCCATTTGACCGTCCGGCAGACCCACGTCCATACCGGAAGCGCCGATCGCCGTGAACGGGTTTTCGGCAAAAAGTTTGGAAAGGTTCGGCGTGGCGGCCGCTTTGATGGCGTTGCCCATCGTGGCGTCGTTCAGGCCAAACCCATCCATGATAATGAGCACTACAGGTTTCTTCATGTTACTCTCCCTCATTATATGAGCGCAAGACGGTTACATCTTGCGCTCATGGTTCAATACTTATTTCGCTGCCGCAACGATGGTAGCAAAATCAGCGGGTTTCAACGAAGCACCGCCGATCAAGCCGCCGTCAACATCCGACTGTGCCAAGAGTTCCGCCGCGTTTGCCGCGTTCATGGAACCGCCGTACTGAATGGTGACCGCTTTTGCCGCTTCGGCATTGTACAAACCGGCAATTACGTCACGGATCTGTGCGCACACTTCGTTTGCCTGCTCAGCAGTAGCGGTACGGCCGGTACCGATCGCCCACACGGGTTCGTACGCAATGATCACGCGGGCAAGTTCCTCTTCGGAAACGCCGCCGAGCGCCACTTTGGTCTGCATGGCAACGATCTCGCCGGTGATGCCCTGCTCACGCTGCTCCAGATATTCACCCACGCACAGGATAACCGTAAGACCTGCATCGAGTGCTGCACGCATACGTTTCTGAACGGTCACGTCGGTATCGCCGAAATAGGTGCGGCGCTCACTGTGACCGAGGATGACGTAACCGACTTCCATCGCTTTGAGCATTTCAGCAGAGATCTCGCCGGTGTAAGCACCGGATTTCTCCCAGTGGCAGTTCTGAGCGGCAACGCCGATCTTGCTGCCTTTCACGGCTTCCAGAGCCGCCGGCAGATCCACAAACGGAACACCGACAACCACATCACAAGTTGCATCTTTCACGAGAGGTTTGATCGCTTCGATCAGTTCCACTGCTTCAGCGGGGGTCTTGTTCATTTTCCAGTTACCCGCAATAACGTATTTACCCATGGTTATTATTCCTCACTTTTTTTGGATTATTTATCGCTCATTGCCACGATGCCGGGGAGTTCCTTGCCTTCCAAGAATTCAAGGGACGCGCCGCCACCGGTGGAAATGTGGCTCATCTTGTCACCGAAGCCCAAGGTGTTAACAGCCGCCGCGGAGTCACCGCCGCCGATGATGGTGGTAGCATCCGTTTCCGCCAACGCTTTGGCAACCGCGATGGTGCCTTCTGCCAGGATCGGGTTCTCGAACACGCCCATCGGGCCGTTCCACACAACCGTGTTGGCGGATTTGACTTCGTTTGCGTACAGTTCTGCCGTTTTCGGGCCGATGTCCAGGCTCATCATATCAGCCGGGATGGCATCCGCCGCCACAACCTGCACATCGATGGGGGCATCGATCGGGTTGGGGAATTCTTTGGCGATCTTACAATCGACAGGCAGTAACAGTTTGACACCTTTCTGCTCTGCACGGGCAAGCATCTCACGGCAATAGTCGATCTTTTCGCTGTCCAGCAAAGAGGTGCCGACCGAGTAGCCTTTGGCAGCAAGGAAGGTGTACGCCATACCGCCGCCGATGATCAGGGTGTCTGCCTTGTTGAGCAGGTTTTCGATGACGTTCAGCTTGTCCGCCACTTTGGCACCGCCGAGGATGGTAACAAACGGACGAACCGGATTTTCAACAGCATTGCCGAGGAACTGAATCTCTTTTGCCATCAAATAACCGTTCGCGGATTCTTCCACAAACGATGCCACACCAACGGTGGAGCAGTGTGCGCGGTGAGCGGCACCGAACGCATCGTTCACAAACAGATCGCAAAGGGAAGCGAGGTCACGGGAGAACGCTTCACCGTTTTTGGTTTCTTCTGCGCGGTAACGGGTGTTCTGCAACAGAACGATCTCGCCGTCTTTCATGGCGTCAACAGCTTTGCGGGCGTTGGCACCCACCACTTCATCATCCGCCGCAAAGACCACTTTGCAACCGAGTTTTTCGCTGAGGCGAACCGCAACGGGCGCCAGCGAGAACTCCGGTTTGGGTTCACCTTTCGGCTTGCCGAGGTGCGAGCAGAGAATCACTTTCGCGCCTTGATCCATCAAATACTTGATCGTGGGAAGAGCGGCAACGATACGGTTTTCGTCCGTGATCACGCCGTTTTTCAGCGGCACGTTAAAGTCGCAACGCACTAACACGCGTTTGCCGGCGACCTGCAGATCTTCCACGGTTTTTTTGTTCAGAATATTCATTGAGGATTTCCCCTTTCTTATCGGTTATCGTTTTCCCATTGGAAAAACGACCCATATCAGAGTTATTTTACCCTTTTTCTCACGGATTTTCAAGGGCTTGACGAAAATTTAACAAAGAAAATACAGAACCGCATGAAATTCATACGGTTCTGTTCGTTATCTGCTTATTTTCGGCGTGTTTTTTGACGCTTTTTTTGGTTGTAACGGATATTTAACCAGATATATCCCGCTGCCAATAACGCAATAATGATGAGAATTGCCAGTGTCCAACCCGAAAACAGAAAATCGCGGATATCGCACCACAGCGCATACAGGAAATTGCGCGGGGCATCCTCCCCTGCCGCAACCGGAACACTGCCCACCAGTTCTTCCCCGATATACAGTTCCAACGTGCCGAGCTCGTCACCCGCCTTGATGGGTGCCACGGCTTCGGGTTGTTCGGTCACAATGCGGCGGGTGATCTCTTCCGAATTGATCTCCGTACCAAGCACCGTTGCCATGTCACGTACCGGCACCAGTGTAACACTGCTGCGCTGTGCACAGTCACGCACCGCGATCCGTCCCACCGGCTCGCTCTTGCGCGCCAACGTGGTATACGTGAAATCCAACAATCCCCACCGGATCAAACGGCGGGCATCGGCGTACGCAATGTTGGTGGGTTCTTGCTTCTCGTTCAAGCGCGGTGCGCCCATCACCACCGCCATATACTCGTATCCGTTGTTACCGCCGAAACCCATGAGCGATAACTCGGTGAGGGTTCCGCCGTTTTTGCCGCCCTGCGCATACGTGTAATACCCGTCGGAGTTCTGGCGAATAAAGTCACAACTGCTGGGCCAACTTCTGGTGTTGCCGCCGGAAACCGGGGTGACGGTATATTGGGTGAGTTCCAACATGTTGCGGCCTTGCGAATATTGCATGGCATGACGGGAAAACACTGCCACGTCACGCGCGGTCATGTATTGCCCGTCCTCATTATAGCCGGTGACGTTTGTAAAATGCGAACCGGTGCAACCGAGTTGTTTGGCATAGGTGTTGAGGCCTTCTACAAACGCTTCGGGAGACCCGCTGAGGGTTGCCGCCAACGTGACGGCGCAATCCGCCGCGGTGCGGATGGTGCATAAGGTGAGCAAGTCTTTAAGTTTCCACGTTTCGCCGAATTTCATCAGCGCCACGTCCAGACCCGTACCCGCCACATAGTGATTAAACAGCTCCAGCGTATACGTGCCGGTGACGGTTTCCATATCGATCTGTTGTTCTTCAATCAACTGCAATGCGTACCCCGTCATGGCAACACGCATCAACGCGCCGGGTTCAAATGTCTGATCGGCGTTTTTCTCATACAAGAAAACATCCTGCTCGGGTTTTACGCCCATGTACAGCAAGACCGCCGACGGGGACTGAATCGTATCGTCTTCTTTTGCCGGATATTCGTACAATAACCGCGCGGCGCCCACCGAAAACGGTGCCGATAACACACCGATCAGCAAGATAACTGCCGCCATAAAGCACAGGCTTCGTTTCATGGAATCTCTCCGTTTATTCATCAAACTTCAGTTCAGTATGCGTGCAGATCTCCTGAATCTTATCACGCAATTTCACAAAATCCACAAACGCAACGGGTTTTTGGTTGGGATTGCGCAAAATCGCCGCCGGATGGAACATCCCCATATACAGCACACCATCTTTTTCGAAAAATTCACCGTGCTGACGGCTGACTTTAAAATCGGGGGAAATGAAACGGAACGCCGCAATGCGCCCCAGACACACCACGATCTTCGGCGAAATCAGCGCGATCTGCTCTTCTAGCCAGTGGGCACACGCCGCCTGCTCTTCCGGCAACGGATCGCGGTTGTGCGGCGGACGGCATTTCACCATGTTACCGATGTAAATGTTGTGTTTACGGGACAAGCCCACCGCTTCCAACATGGTATCCAGCAATTTGCCGGCGCGGCCGACAAACGGTTCACCCTGCAGATCCTCGTTTTCACCGGGTCCTTCTCCGATAAACAACACTTCCGCCTGCGGATTGCCCACACCGAACACCACTTGGTGACGGGTTTCGCACAAGCCGCACGCGCGGCAGGTAAGGCACCGCTGTTTTAAGTCATTCCAGTTGAGTTCCATACGTTTCCCTTCCTTGACAAATGATGGGTTATGTGATACGATTTTAATCGTAAGAATTTAAGAGTGGAGATGTAAAAAATGGCAAAACAAATTTTAGTGGAAACTTCTGCCCGCCATATTCACGTATCGCGTGAGCATTTGGACATTTTGTTCGGCGAAGGTTACGAACTTACCCCGAAAAAGGATCTGTCACAACCCGGTCAGTTTGCCTGCACCGAGCGCGTGGACGTTGTCGGCCCGAAAAAGACGCTCGCCGGTGTGAGCATTTTAGGTCCGATCCGCCCCGATACGCAGGTGGAATTGTCCCTTACCGATGCCCGTTCGATCGGCGTTACGGCTCCGATCCGCGAGTCCGGTGACATTGCCGGTTCCGGCGGTTGCAAACTGGTCGGTCCGTGCGGTGAAATAGAGATCGCTGAAGGCGTGATCGCGGCAAAACGTCACATCCACATGACCCCCGCCGATGCCGCAGAGTTCAACGTTGCGGATAAAGAGATCGTTTCGGTCCGTATTGATTCCGACGGCCGTGCCCTCACGTTTGGCGACGTGGTGGTTCGCGTCAGCAATTCGTACGCGCTGGCGATGCACATCGACACCGATGAATCCAACGCCGCCGCTGCCGGCATGAATGCCATGGGTACCATCATTAAATAAAGTTGTTTCGCAAAAGCCCTGTCTTGCGACAGGGCTTTTTTCTTTTACTTTCCAACGCAAAAACGGGCAAAGATGCCATCCACGACTGCATCGGTCGTGCGTTCTCCCGTTATTCCAAAACGGCACCGATCGCGCCGTCGATACTGACCGATACGGCATCCAACGTCATGCCGTCCTGCAACGCTGTGAGCGCTTCTTTTACACAATCTGCCGTACGGCTGACACACAACCGCTGGCGTTCGGTTGCCAGAACCGGCTCCGCTTCATTGAGCCGATCCACACCAACCAGCGCGTGGATCGCCGTGGTGAGCGCCGAAAGTCCCGCGCCGCTCATGGCCTGCATTTCCACCACCTGCGTGAATTTTTCACGGATGGGCGTTTCCTCTATGCGTTTTTCAAGATCCTGCTTGTTCAAGATCGCAATGGTATGCTCTTTCGGCAACCGATCGATCAACGTATAATCCGCCGCCGACAACGGTTGCGAAGCATCAAACACCGCCAAAATCAACGCGGCGGTATCCATCCGATGCTCCGAACGTTCCACGCCGAGCGCTTCCACCGTATCTTCGGTTTCACGGATACCGGCGGTATCCGCCAGGCGCAGGCACACCTCCCCCACGCGCACGGTTTCTTCCACCACGTCACGCGTGGTACCGGCAATGGGGGTAACGATACTCCGTTCACAGCCGCTGAGCAGGTTCATCACGGTGGATTTACCCACGTTCGGGCTACCGATGATCGCCGTATCCACGCCTTCTCGCAGGACGCGGCCGGCATCGTACGTATGGAGCAACTGTTGCAACCGTGAAAGCGCCCCTGTGAGTTCGGCTTTGGGGGTTTCGCGGTCGGGTTCGGGGATATCGTCATCGGGATAATCAATAAACGCGGAAAATTGCGCTTGCAACGCAATGAGGGATTCTTTGATGTCGGTCAATTTCCGATACAACGCACCCTCCCGCACCGCCAAGGCGGTACGCGCGGCAAGTCTGCCGTTGGCGGCGATCAGGTTCATGACCGATTCCGCTTGTGTGAGGTCCAATTTTCCGTTCACAAACGCACGGCGCGTAAATTCCCCTGCCGCGGCAGGTTCGGCACCCGCCGCAAACAAGGCGCGTAACGTGCGCTGTAACAAATACGTACCGCCGTGGCAGGACAGTTCCACCACGTCTTCGCCGGTATAACTGTGCGGTGCACGGAAAACGAGTGCCACGCAATCGTCAATGACACCGTCTGCATCCGCAACGCGGCCATATGCCGCGCGGTATCCGCCAAGTGTGGGTAACCGACGCGTTTCATCCACGGGTGTGAACACCGCATCGGCAACGGCAACGGCGCCATCGCCCGATATGCGGATCACCCCGAGTCCTGCAGGCGCGGTCGGCGTGGAGATCGCCGCTATTACGCGCGCCATTTATTCACCCTGCGGTTCGGCAGGGGTTTCCTCTGCGGGAACCTCTGCTTCGCCCTCTTCTTCCTCTTCGTGCGGTACTTGAGCCAGTGACACGATGCGGGTACCTTCTTCCACGCGCATTACGCGGACACCCTTGGACGGACGGCGGCACTGACGGATCTCCTCTGCCGCCAACCGAATAATAATACCGCCGGACGAGATGAGGATAATATCGTCATCCACATTCACCATACGGATTGCGGCAACATCACCGTATTCCTCGGTGTGATAGTTTGTAAGACCTTTACCGCCACGGGATTGGATGCGGTAATCGTCAAATTCGCTGAGACGGCCGTAACCGGTCTCGGTCACCGTGAGCAACAGATTGTTTTCATCACGGACTGCCATGCCGACCACTTCGTCGCCTTCCTGCAACGTAATGGCTTTCACGCCGCGCGCCGTACGGCCGACCACGCGCGCATCGTTTTCATCAAAGCAGATCGCCATACCTTTGCGCGTACCGACAAGCAATTTCTGATAACCGTCGGTAACGTGCACCCACGCGAGTTCATCGCCCTCATCCAGATCGACGGCGATAAGGCCGCTCTTGCGCGCATTGGAATACGCGTTCAGACGGGTACGTTTGATAACACCGCCACGGGTGACCATGCACAGATATTTGTCGTCTTCAAATTCTGTGACGCGGATCATTGCCGTTACTTTTTCATCACCGGTAAGCGGTAACAGATTGACAATGTTCATGCCCTTGGACGTACGGCTTCCTTCCGGAATTTCGTAACATTTCAGGCGATATACACGGCCCGCCGAGGTGAAGAACATCACGATATCGTGGCTGGAGCACAGGAACATGGTCTGCGTGACGTCTTCCTCACGGGTCGCCATACCCTTGATACCGCGGCCGCCGCGGCGTTGTGCTTTGTACACGTCCACGGGCTGACGTTTGATGTAACCGAGCTGGGACATGGTAAGCACACATTCTTCCACGGGAATAAGGTCTTCAATATCCACTTCGCCCGATACCATGGAGATCTCGGTACGGCGGTCATCACCGTATTTGTCGCGCATCTTGAGGCATTCCTCTTTCACGATCGCCTTGATCTTCATGTCATCTTCCAGAATGCCTTGCAGTTCCGCGATCTTGGCACGCAACGCCGCCAACTCATCTTCGATCTTCTGGCGTTCCAAGCCGGACAACTGACGGAGGCGCATCTGCACGATGGCTTCCGCTTGGATATCGTCAAAGCCGAAGCGTTCCATGAGTTTTTGCTTGGCATCCGCCGTATCCAGCGATCCGCGGATGATGGCGATAACCTCATCGATAAAGTCGACCGCCACTTTGAGCGCTTCCACAATGTGTTCGCGCTCTTTGGCTTTGCGCAGATCAAACTGCGTGCGGCGGGTGATAACTTCACACTGGAACTTGATGTATTCTTCCAGCATTTCTTTGAGCGTGAGAACACGCGGTACACCGTTCACAAGCGACAGCATGATGGCGCCGAACGTGCACTGCATCTGCGTATACGCAAACAACTGGTTGAGCACGACCTGCGGATTGGCATCTTTTTTCAGATCGATGACGATGCGCATACCTTCACGGCTGGAATGGTCCACAACGTCACGAATACCCTCAATGCGTTTCTCATCCGCCAGTTCGATAATGGATTTAACCAGATTCAATTTATTGACCTGATACGGGATCTCGGACACCACGATACGGAACCGATCGTTGTGTTCTTCAATCTCGGTCTTGGCGCGCACAATGATGCGGCCGCGACCCGTTGCATACGCGGCACGGATACCGGAATATCCCATAATAACGCCGCCGGTGGGGAAATCGGGGCCTTTGATATGTTCCATGATCTCCGGCAGACCCGCTTCCGGATTATCAATGAGCAGGCAGATACCGTCCACCACTTCACGCAGGTTGTGCGGCGGAATGTTGGTTGCCATACCGACGGCAATACCCACCGAACCGTTTACCAGCAGGTTCGGGAAACGGGAGGGCAATACCACAGGCTCTTTCAAACGGTCATCGTAGTTCGGAGCAAAGTCCACCGTTTCTTTTTCAATATCGGCCAGCATGTCCAAGGACATTTTGGTCATACGGGATTCGGTATAACGGTATGCGGCGGCAGGGTGTCCGTCGATCGAACCGAAGTTACCGTGACCGTCAACAAGCGGATAACGGAGCGAGAAATCCTGCGCCATACGCACCATGGCATCGTACACGGACGCGTCACCGTGCGGATGGTAACTACCCAGCACCGCACCAACGGTGTCCGCGCATTTACGGTAGGCTTTATCCGGCGTGAGGTTGCGCTCGTGCATCGTGTACAGAATACGGCGGTGTACGGGTTTTAAACCGTCACGCACGTCCGGCAGAGCACGCGCCACGATAACTGACATCGAATATTCCAGGAAACTCTTTTTCATTTCCTTTTCGAGATCGACGTTGATCAACTTATTGTTTTGTACCGTCATTTGCTCATCCATTGTCTTATCTCCTTTATCAAACCCTGTTTGCTAAATACTCGTTAAGCGATTGCGGTTCTTCCACCGTAGAAAACGGAACAAAAACCGCTTCACCCGAAGTGAAATATATAACGATCCCGTCCGCCCGTTCTTCCAAACGGAAACGGCCGTTCACCGTAAACTCCAAAAATCCGTTGTGCTGACACGCAACACCGTCCCGCGTAATCGCCACGCGGACGATCTCGTTACGGGGTTGCAGCATCCGTACTGTCAGCAACGTAAGCACCATTCCCACGGCAACAAACACCGCCGCACACAACAAACAATCCAGCAGTTGCCACGGGGTTAAGTAAAGCCGCAATCCCGGCGTCAGACTGTATATGAGTACCTGCGGGATCACCAAACCAAACAACTCACGGATCTTCCACCGCCGCTGCATCGGTTCCCCGACCGCACGGGTGATCACCGTATCAAAATTGGCAAACCGCACGTGCGGTAACGGTTCTGCGAGCCGTCCCTCTGCCATCGCTTTGACGCGATACACGGCGGGACGAATATGTTGACGGATATGTTCACGCACTTGCTCGATCTCCCGCGCGGTCAGATCCGCCGCGCGCAAAAAGATCTTGCCGTTTTGGGATTGCAAAACCACGCCGTCCATCGTTTCACAGCACCGTGTGATCTCCGCGTACGGCAAAATACTGCTGCCGCGCATGGTACTGTACGCCACGTGATCGCTGTAAAAGCAAATCATACAACCGGCGCGAATACATTTTTCATCGTACCAATGGTCTGCATGACGGTTTTGGCGTGCCTGAATACGGCGACGGCGCACACGCAACGTCCACGCAATCAAAAACCAAACACAAGCCGCAACGAGCGGGAACACAAACGACGGCACGTACCAGTCCCCTTGTGATGCAAGCGACAGCGCCTGCAAAGCAAACGTGCCGACCAACACCGCCACGGCTATGCAGAGAAACCAAACCACCGGTTCACGCATGGCAACGTGCAGGCGTTCCTCCTCTTCATCGGTAGAAAACCGCCCCGCTACCACAATGCGCGGTATTTCGTATGCGGTATTGTCCAATGCGGAGGCCTCCTTTTAGTTCATGTGGTTATCCACCACAGCCGATAATTCATCAAAATCGGGAATACACCGTTTGGGGATGGTCAGTTGTTTATCCCCGCCGGCATGCAATTCCACCGTATCGCGGCAGTTGACCGCGCGTGTAATGTACTGCCACGGAATACGAAGCGACCGTGTCGCTTGCGCTTTGCCGAGCAATCGCACACTCTGATCGGTAAATTCAAAGCGGATGCGGCACACGTCCCGTTCGGTACGCGTGATGGTCCGCCGCATTTTGATCCGCGCCGTAATAAACGAAAACAGAAACAGTACGACCATTACCAGCAAGAAAAGCGGCAACGGGCGGATGTTTGCCATAAAGAAGCCAACCGACGAAAGCATGGTGGCAAGCAACATCCGATTGGGCATGGTGCGCACAAAATGTTGAATGGCGCCCTCTCCGGCAAGGGAAACGATCTCACTGTCGGTATAGTCCACGTCCAGTGTCAGTAACACGTCCTCACTCTTTGCGGCCATATCCTGTACCGCGTCCGGTTGTGCGACAGGTTGCACCTTCTGCAACAACACCTGCCGCATGACCGGAATCTGAGAAAGGGCGATCTTACGTGTGCTTTCTGCCGTTTCCTCGGTTAAAAACCGTGCGGGGATCACAATGGATTTTCCGTCTGCACCGCAAAAGATCATCATATCACGGTTTTCCAAAAACAAACGGCATTGTTCATACGGAATGACCGCCGTGGCAGTCGCGGTACGTTTACGAACGGCATCGGATTCCACCGATACCGTACCGGTAAAGGAATAACCGCCGTACACCGTTGCGTCATACGCATTTTCACTGCGCCGCCGCAGTTGCTTCGGCATATCGATCAAGATCCAGATTTCCGAAACCACCAACAGCAGCAACAGCGAAACCAGCGACCAATCAATGGCACGGAATTCTATAAAATTGACAATCGATACGATCACACAGACCGCCAGCATGGCAACGGAGATCCACCGTGTACCCATAGCCGATCCGCCGCGACGGGAAAGCAACTCCTGCGAACGCACGTACTCCTCCCGCGTGAGATCGACCGGATATTCTGTTATCGGTGTCTGTTCTTTCATGATTTCCTCGTCCTTAAATATCGAGGTTGGATACGTATTGCGCGTTCTTTTCAATGAACTCGCGGCGCGGTTCCACTTTATCGCCCATCAGGATGGTAAAGGCTTCGTCTGCCGCGATCGCATCGGACAGTTCCACTTTCAGCATGGTGCGGAACGACGGATCCATGGTGGTTTCCCACAACTGTTCGGGGTCCATTTCACCAAGACCTTTATAGCGCTGAATATCGGTGTTGCCGCCGAGTTCTTCAATGTAACGGTCACGCTCTTCATCCGAGAACGCATACCGCACCTGTTTACCCTTGGATACCTTAAACAGCGGCGGTTGAGCAATATAAATGTGGCCTTCATCAATGAGCGGACGCATATAACGGAAGAAGAAGGTGAGAAGCAACGTACGGATGTGCGCACCGTCAACGTCGGCATCCGCCATGATGATAACTTTGCCGTAACGCAGTTTGGAAATATCAAAATCATCACCGATACCGCAACCGAGTGCTACGATGACCGGAACTAATTTTTCATTGCCGTAAACTTTATCCAAACGGGCTTTTTCCACGTTGAGCATTTTACCCCACATGGACAGAATTGCCTGGAAGTTACGGTCGCGACCCTGGATCGCGGAACCGCCGGCGGAATCACCCTCAACGATGTACAGTTCGGTGCGTTCGGCATCGCTCCAGATGCAGTCTGCCAGTTTATCCGGCATACGGGTGGAGGCAAGTCCGCTCTTTTTACGTGCCAATTCACGCGCACGCTGTGCTGCTTCACGCACACGGGCGGCGTTGATGGATTTTTCCAAAATACCCTTGGCAACCGCCGGATTTTCTTCCAGATACGGTGCCAGTTTTTCGTTTAACAACTGTGTAATCAGGGTGCCCATTGCGGTGTTACCGAGTTTGGCTTTGGTCTGACCTTCAAACTGAGCATCTTTTAATTTCACACTGATAACGGCGGTCAAGCCTTCACGCACGTCATCGCCTTTTAAGTTGGAATCCGCTTCCTTGAGCATGTTGTGACGGCGGGCATAATCGTTCAAAATACGCGTGATACCGTTTTTGAACGAGGTTTCATGCGTACCGCCATCCACCGTGTGAATGTTATTGGCAAACGAAATGATATTTTCGTTGTAACTGTCGTTATACTGGAACGCCACTTCGGCAATGGAATCGCCGTCTGTGAGCGACATGTGTACCACTTGCTCGTGCAAAGACTGGTAACCGCGCGTTTTGTTCATAAAGTCAACAAACGACGAAATACCGCCTTCATAGCAATACTCCTGCGATACGATATTATCCTCATCGCGCAGGTCGGACAACGTGATCTTGAGTCCTGCATTGAGGAACGCTTGCTCACGCAACCGTTTTTGCAAAACGTCAAATTCATATTCAGTGGTTTCACTGAAGATCTCCGCATCCGCTTTAAAACGAATGAGTGTACCGTCATTTTCGGACGTGCCGATCACGGTCAGATCGTTAGTGGGAACGCCGCGTTCAAACCGTTGCGCAAACACTTTGCCTTCACGGGAGATTTCCACTTCCAACCATTCGGACAACGCGTTAACGACCGAAGAACCGACACCGTGCAGACCGCCCGAAACTTTATAACCGCTGCCGCCGAATTTACCGCCCGCATGCAACACCGTCAACACGACCGTGACGGTGGGGATACCCAGTTTTTCATTGATACCGACCGGAATACCGCGGCCGTTATCGCGCACGGAAATTATGTCGCCGGGTAAGATGTCCACTTCAATGTGGGTACAAAATCCCGCCAACGCTTCGTCGATGGAGTTATCCACGATCTCGTATACCAAATGATGTAAGCCGCGCGGACCGGTGGAACCGATATACATACCAGGACGCTTCCGCACTGCCTCCAACCCTTCGAGAACCTGAATCTGACTTTCGTCGTACGTTTCATTCCCCGCACGGGTCATCTCATTTTCCAAATTCTGATCCATTTCCATTTCGGTGCTCATTGTGTTCCCTCTCATTCACTCAAATTGACCGGAAAGATTCGGCGCGTTTTAACAATGTTGCGCAGGATATCTGCGAAATATAAACCGTTTGGAGATTATCCTCCGTTTGGCAAACCACAAAACTTTTCGGCAGATCATCACCCACGGTGATCACCCGCCCGTTTCGCTCTGCTTCGTTTAAAAAGGTTCTTGTACTTTTGGAGATCGTGGTGTTTTCCATATCAAAGATCCCCACGATCTCACGCATCGGTACCACGGTTTCCTGTCCTATGTGTAAATACATAAAGGCTCCTTTTTTCCACAAGATGTTGTTATATTGTGGAAACTTGTCCGTCTTTCACATATAGTTTTTGACCGCCTTGCAAGGCTTTGAGCGGATTCGGATCACAGCAGGTAATGAAGACCTGCCAATCCTTGATGTGGTTCAAAATATATTCCTGACGGGAATGATCCAACTCACTCATGACATCGTCCAGCAAGGCAATGGGTTTTTCCCCCGTGACTTTTTCAAGCAACGCGGCTTCTGCCAGTTTGATTGCCAACACGGCAGAGCGCTGTTGTCCTTGTGAACCAAAACTTTTGGCGGAACAACCGTTGATATACACATCCATATCATCCCGATGCGGCCCGACGGTTGTGAATCCCGCGGCAAAATCATCACGGCGGCGAATCCGCAATTCTTCGTAAAATTTTGCCGCCATCTCCGCCGGTGTTTCTTCCGGCAAAATCGGAACGGTGGACGTATACCGCAGATCAAATTCTTCTTTTCCGGACGATAATCCCTGATAAATTCCGCGTGCAACCGGTGCCATGTGTTGCAAATACCGTTGTCTGGCGTGTAAGATGCGGCAACCTGCCTGTGCCAACTGACGATCCCATAAATCTAACATTTCCGCAGCGGCTTCGCCGGTATCGCGTGCTTTGCACAATGCATTGCGCTGTGCCAGAATACGCGCATATTCGGACAACGATTTGACGTATGACGGACGCAACTGACAGTATGCCGCGTCAATCAACCGCCGCCGTTCGATCGGACCGCCTTTGATCAGCGATAAATGAACGGGTGAAAAAACGATTCCGCAGAAAATACCGGCCAATTTTACCGCAGACGACTGTTTGATTCCGTTAAGGGTTGCCATTCTGCGATTTTGAATGGTGATCTCGGCTTCCTGTTCCCTGCCTCCGGCATGAAATTGCATGGACAGTTTGCTTTGCTCTTTATCAAAAGCAATCAATTCACTGTCTTTTGCCGAACGAAAACTTTTGGTGCCGGTAAACAACCAGATGGCTTCCAATAAATTGGTTTTTCCCTGCGCGTTTTCCCCCACAATAACATTCACGCCGGGGCACGGTTCAATTTGTCCGGTTTTTAAATTGCGAAACCCATCAAATGTTAAACGGGTAACTTGCATGGTATATTATGCCTCACTCAACTGTTATGGTTTGACCGTTTACCGTAACCGTATCGCCCACACGGATCTTTTTTCCGCGTTGCGTACACACTTCACCGTTTACCGATACCGTTCCGTCCTGAATCATCCATTTTGCCTGCCCGCCGCTTTGCGCAACGTTTGCAAGTTTTAACAAGGCATCCAGCCGAATAAATTCTGTTTGTATGTTTTGTGTGATCATACGCGTTTTAGTTTAACGGGCAGTACCAAGAATAAGAAACTTTCTCCCGTGGTCGGAACAATCTTCATCGGTGCTTGTGCGCCGTTAAGTTCGATCATGATTTCATCGCTTTCGGTATTGCGCAACGCATCCAGTAAGAAGCGGCAGTTAAAGCCCATTTCTTCCGGACGGCCTTCCATACCGACACCGATCATTTCATTGACACTACCCAAAGCCGTTACGCAGGAAAGGAAGATCTGATCATCCTTAAAACGGCAGATGAGCGGAGATTTCAAGCGGTCGCTGATCACCAAAGAAGCGCGGTCCACCGCATCGATCATTTCGCGTGTTTTTACGCGGATCGTGGTGGTTGTCTGTACGGGAATGGCTTTGCGATACGGCAAAAATTCACCGTCCAACAAACGGGAAAATACCGAATATCCGCCTATCTCCATGATAATATGACGGGAACCGACCGTAACGTACAGCGGCTCTTCTTCATCACTTAATAATTTCAGCACTTCACTGAGCGTTTTACCCGGTACCACAAACTGCAGCGATTCGTTGCTTTTGATCTCTTCCGAGCGCATTGCCAGACGCGAACCGTCCACGGCAACCAACCGCAACGTATTATCGGCAATTTCAAACTGGACACCGGTATGAATGGGACGGGTATCCGACTGTGCAACGGCAAATATTGTCTGACGGATCATGCTTTTGAGTACACTTTGTTGCATGGTAAGTGCCGCACCGTCGTTGATGGTGGGAAGTTCGGGATAATCTGCCGAAGAAAAGCCCATAATGGTAAATTCCGAATGACCGCTGCGGATCACCGTGTTGTTGCGGTCATTGGATTCAATTGTGATCTCCTCTTCCGGCAATTTACGGATAATTTCCGCAAACAGTTTTGCCGTAAGTACCAATTCACCGGCTTCTGCCACATCCGCTTCGATCGTTGTGGTGATACCGAGTTCCATATCATAGCCTGCCAAGAATAATGAGGAACCCGATGCTTTCATCAAGATACCTTCCAATGCCGGTAATGCCGATTTGGAAGCAACACCTCTTTGAACATTATTAACAGCGTCAACCAGGGCTTGTCTTGCACAGGTAATGCGCATACGGATCTTCCTTTCTTTTATAAAACATTTCTTTCTTTTATAGTAGTAGTTAGTAGTGTCTGTGGAAATGTGGAAAGATTGAATTTCCCACGGTATGACAAGGTTTTTTACAAATTTACGTTGTGAAAACATCGGGCAAGGATTTTTGAAAAATGTGAATAGTTTTTTTGTCTTAACAACGCTGTTAAATCTTGTTAGTGGAATGTTCAGAACTTGTGAAAAGTTTTAGACGGGATTCCACAGAAATTTCACAGAGAATCCACTTAACTTTCCGATACGTTTTTGATGATATCTTTGATCATGCCGGCAAACGTGGTTTCCGTTTCCATCCGTTTGGATACTTTTTGAAGGGCATACACAACGGTGGAATGATCACGGCCGCCGAATTCTTCACCAATGGCTTCCATCGGAAGACTGGTGACGTTCCGTACCACGTAAATGGCAACTTGTCTGGCGGTGGAAATGGATGTGGACCGTTTATTGGAACGAATATCTTCCGGCGTGACCGATAATGTTCTGGCAACTTCCGTGATGATCTTTTCCACGGTGATCGGAACCGGTTGGTTATCGTTTTTAATATCACGGATCGCCGCTTGCGCCGTGATCAACGTGGGAGATTCTCCTTCCAACATACACTGTGCGTGCATGCGGCGTACAGCGCCTTCCAACTGGCGGACGTTGCTTTTTAAATGCGATGCCAGACAATCCACGATATCATCGCTGATATTCATGTTGAGCAGCTGTGCTTTACGTTTTACAATGGCAATACGGGTTTCCAGATCCGGCGGTTGAATATCCACCATCAGACCCATTTCAAAACGGGTACGCAACCGTTCTTCCAATGTGGCAATTTCACGTGGAGGGCGGTCGGATGTTAACACGATCTGTTTACCGGATTGATGCAGTTCATCAAACGTGTGGAAGAATTCTTCCTGCGTGCTCTGTTTACCGGAAATAAACTGGATATCGTCAATGAGAAGAATATCCACTTGGCGGTATTTGGCACGGAACTCTTTTGTGGAGTTATTGCGGATTGCTTCAATGAGTTCTGTCGTCATAAATTCCGCTTTTGTAAACAACACCCGCATGGATGGGTCACGGCGGCGGATCTCATTACAGATGGCAAACATCAAGTGTGTTTTACCAAGGCCGGAACCGCCGTAAATGAATAACGGGTTAAAATCACCGGCGGGTTTATTGGCAACGGCTTGCGATGCCGCATGCGCCAATTTGTTAGAAGGACCGATCACGAAGTTTTCAAACGAGTAATCTTCGGTGGTGGGATTTTTATCCAACATATTTTCCGCCGACGGAAAAGCGGTTGTGGTGGGTAACACTTCGGAGGCAGGTTTGTTTTGATCTTCTTCCGAAATAATTTTAAGACTAAACGGAATACCGAAAACCGCTTTGATTGCCGTCCGGATCTTTTCTTCATACTGACCGGTGATGATCCCACGTTGAAAATTGGTACGCACCGATACAACAAAAGTACCCGCATCGATCATTTGCGGTTCAATACAACTGATCCAGGTATTATATGCCACTTCGCTGATGTCCGGTTGGTCGTGCAGATATGCCAAAACACCGGACCAGGCCTCTTTGATCGATTCCATTTTTTAAACTCCTTTTTTTTGCAAGTAAACAGGAAAAATTTTCCCTACTAATATATTAATATATATAAAGGTATAAAAGTACACTTAATTGTATCACATTATTTTATACTTTACAATGCCTAAAATAAATAAATTTTAAATTTTTAGGCACTACAGAGTCTAAAACTACCTACAAAACGAAAAAACGGCAAAAACAGCAAAAAGAAAGCCTGTTTTATGAGTTTTAAAAATGTGTCAAAAAACAGGAAAAAACGGTGCTCGCGGAAAAAGTAAGCAAAAACTGTTGACTTTTATGAAAAATGTGTTATATAATAAACACTCGCAAGGCGAAAGGGGGTTATACCATGTTTCGGACCTATCAACCGAAGAAAAGACATCGTAAAATGGAACACGGCTTCCGTAAGAGAATGGCAACCGCCAACGGCCGTAAAGTTCTGGCTCGCCGCAGAGCTAAGGGAAGAAATCGTCTTACCCATTAAAAAGGGCCACCTTTGTGTGGCTTTTTTTTATATCGCTTAAGACGGTTTGTAACACATCTTCAAAAAGAGGAAAAGAAATATGGCGAAATTGTGTGTACTCAAACTGAATACCGAATTTCGCGGTGCGTATTATCGGGGCAAATCCTTTGTACATCCTTTGTTGATCGCGTATGTGCGTAAAAATCGGTACGGCATACCGCGGATCGGGATCACCACCGGTAAAAAAATCGGAAAAGCCGTGCAACGTAATCGGTGCAGGCGCTTGATACGGGAAGCATATCGGCATATCTTGCCGGAAATTTCCGCCGGTGTGGACATTGTATTTGTTGCACGGGGCGCAACGGCAGGCAGCCATTGTGCGAAAGTGGAAAAAGCCATGCGCGATTTGCTGAAAAAAGCAGGTGTTCTTTCGTGAAATGGGTATTGAAGATGCTTGTTTTGGGGTATCGGAAATTCATCTCTCCCCTCTTCCCGTCCGTTTGTCGGTTTCAACCGACGTGTTCGGCGTATGCGCTGGAAGCCATTGAACGCTTCGGCGCACTCAAAGGTACTTATCTTGCCGCAAGACGCATTTGGCGTTGTCGACCGGGTGGCGGCCACGGATACGACCCGGTTCCCGAAACCTTCGGGAAACAAAAGAAATAATAAAGGAGATCTCGAACGTGACAGCTATTTTTGATTTATTGGCAATTCCGCTCGGGTGGTTGATGCGCCTGATCTACAGCGGTATTCCGGAATACCTGGTTGCGATTTTTCTGTTTACGTTGATCGTGCGCGCGTTGCTGTTCCCCTTGTCGTTAAAAACACAAAAAAATCAGGCGGATCGTGCACGGTTGGCACCTCGCCTGGAACGGCTGCGCAAAAAATATGAAAAAGATCCGAAAAAACTGCAGGAAAAGCAGATGGCACTGTATGAAAAACACGGTGTCAGCATGACCGGCGGTTGTATGCCGATGCTCGTGCAGATGCTGGTGTTGTTCGGCATTATTTCGGTTATTTATTCTCCGCTCAAATTCATCGCCGGTGTTCCGGAAAATGTAATTTCGGCATCCTCTTCAACATTGGTAAGTGCCGGTGTTATGACCGAAAATGACAAAAAGGGATACTACGAAGAAATGAAGATGCTGAACAATCTGGATAACTATGAAGCAGATATTAAAGCATCCATTGTAGCCGCCGGTTATAATGAAGAGCAGGCAAATAGCTATATTGCCGATATGTATGAAATCAAAAAAGATTTCGTATTCTTTGGTAAAAACCTGCTGGAAAATCCGTGGAATGAAAAAGGATTCGGCGGTATTTCGATTCTGTGGTTGATTCCGCTGATTTCAGGTATCACGGCATTTTTGTCGAGTATGCTTTCCATGCATTACACCAAACAGGTTGCCGCAGCGGAAAATCAGCAGGCACAGGGTTGTTCCAACGTGATGATGCTGGTTTGGATGCCGGCGTTCTCCCTGTTCATTACCTTTACGGTGCCCGGCGGTGTCGGTATTTACTGGATCTGTTCCAACTTGATTGCTCTGTTGCAGACCTTCATTTTGAACAAGATCTACAACCCCGTTAAGATCCGCGAGCAGGCGGAGATCGAATACGAGGAACGCCGCCGTCAGAAGCAGGAAGACAAAAAACGGTTGGCGGAAGCACGTGCCAAAGAGCAACGCGAACTGGCAAAACAGTTAAAAGAAGAAAAGAATCCGCAAACAAAGAAAAAAGAATCTCCGAAAGTGAAGGAGAAACCCGCAGAGCCTGAAGTAAAGGCGGAGGCGGAACAATCGGAACCGAAAGACGAGTAAACTCGTTCGGAATAGATGTAGAGAGGAAAAAACACCGTGCAAAAAGAATTGCTCAAAGAGGCGGAAACGGTAGAAGAAGCCGTAAAATTGGCCGCCGAGGAACTGGGTGTTCCAAAAGAGAACCTGCTCATAGAGGTTCTGCAAGAGCCGCAAAAGAAAACGTTCGGTTTATTCGGCGGCGTCAAAGCACAGGTCAAAGTGACCGTTAAAGAACAAGATCCGTCTGCTGTGGCAATCGCGTTTTTAAAAGATATCCTGAAAAACATGGATGTTGAAGATGTCGAAGTAACCGCCACCGTGGAAGACGGAACCTGCGCCCTGGTTTTGGAGGGTGAAGATCTTGGGTTTATCATTGGCCGCCGCGGCGAAACGTTGGATGCGTTGCAGTATCTGACCAGTTTGGTGGTCAACCGTTTGGATGGCGCTTTCTGCCGTGTGACGGTCAACGTCGGCAATTACCGCGAAAAACGTGAAAAGACCTTGTCCGGTCTGGCACGCAAAGCGGCGATCCAGGCGGCAAAGACCGGTCGCAAAACGTCGCTTGAACCCATGAACCCGTATGAAAGACGCATCATTCACACCGCTGTTCAGAAAGTAACCGGTGCCACGTCGTTCAGCGTTGGCAGCGAACCGCAGCGTCACGTGGTGATCGCCCCGTCGGATGACAATCCGGTGAAGACCCGTTCGCGCAATCGCCGTTCGGAGAACCGCGAAGGCCGTCCGGTGCGCGCAGAGCGTCCGGATCCCATGGCGATCGACCGTCCGGTACGGAAATTCGTACCGCGCAGCAATCCCATGAACACCGCAGAAGATATTGCTCCCCCGGAGCGCACGACCTCGGAAACCGAGATCAAAGCCACTCTGTACGGCAGAATCGATCTGTAAAAGAACAAGCAGCGCAGCCCGATAAACAATCGGGCGGCGCTTTTTTACTCTTTAACGTATTCGGCAATGTCTTCCAGGTTGCACTGTAAGGCAGCACACAATTTATCCAACGTTTTTGTTTCTATATTTTCATTGGCACGTAAACGGCGCACGGTTTTGCTGTCAATTCCGCTTTTTTCGCGAAGTGAATAGGTACTGACTCCTTTTTGCTTCATGGTTTCCCATAACCGATCAAATTTGATCATGGTTTATATATTCCTCCCTTTATGGCAGCGCATATATTCCGTTTTTATAATTGTGTCATTTTGCGGTATGTTGTGGGCGGAAAGCCGCAGGCTTGCTTGAAAACACGGCTGAAATACAGCATATCGGGAAATCCGATCTCTGATGCGATCTCTTCAATGGAGAGCGTACTGTGGGTCAACAGATCTTGTGCTTTTTCCAGGCGAAGTTGTTGGATATAGTGAAGCGGGGTAACACCCGTTTCCGATTTGAACAGTTTGGAAAAATAATTGTTGTTGAGTCCCAGTTTTTCTTTGGCAAAATCCGTGATAGAAATAGGCTCGGTAAAATGTTCCGAAAAATACTCGATGGCTTGTAAAATATACGGATTGTTTGCCGAGGGGGTGATCTCCGACGATAACAGAGCAAACAAACGGTAAACCAACGATAAACAGCGCAAATGGTCGGCAGACGTTTTACGGTTGGAATATTGAAACAAACTTTCAAAGATCTGATGCAGTTTGTCGCGTTGTTTGACGTTCATGACCGGTTGCTGTTCACAAATACCGATGGAATCCAAAAACGCACGCACCTGTTCCCCACTCACCACGATCCATTGGATGGACCACGGTACACCGGTTTCGGTAACGTAGCGAATTTCAGAATGCGGGAAAACCGCATAAAACTGTCCCGAAGAAAGGGTACGCCGTTCGCCGTTGATATAAAAGACGGCGGAACCGTCCACAATGTAATATAAAATATACGTATCAAAGCGATGCGGCCCATAACGGTGATTCAGCGATTTTTCACGCATTCCGCAATAGTGAAGCGAAAGATCACCCGCGGTGGTATAGTTTATCACGTTCTCTTTGTAAGACAGCATACCGCTCTCCCCCTTTTTCCCATAGTATAACAAAATAAAGCGAAAAAGTCCATATCTTACGCCCCGTACTGCTAAGGAATTTTTTCCTTAACAGTACGGGGCGTATGGACTTTTCTTTTTTTGCCGTTTGCGAATACCGCGGTAGAATTCGGTGTATACTGACAAAAAGAAAGAATATTGATCGGCGTTCAAAATGTGACAAATACAGTCAAAGTAGGTGCGGTATACTACAACCGATGGTAAACCATCAGTATATGCAAGGAGGAACGGTTTTATGAAAAAATGGCTATCTCTCGCACTGGTATTCGGGTTATTGTTATCGCTGTGTACCGGTTGCAAAAAAACGGAAGAAGAGGAAGAGAAACCACAGGTCGGCAAGGTGTATTACCTAAACTTCAAACCGGAAGCAAACGATGATTGGCAGGCACTCGCCAAAAAATACACCGATGAAACCGGTGTAGAAGTAAAAGTGTTGACCGCCGCATCGGGCGACTATGAACGGACGCTGGGTGTGGAGATCGACAAAGAAAACCCGCCCACCATGTTTCAGGTAAACGGGCCGGTGGGGTTGTCGGCGTGGAAAGATTATGCTTTGGATCTTTCGGGTTCCAAAGTGTATAAAGAACTGATCTCAGACGATTTTGCACTGAAAGATAACGGCAAAGTGTACGGCATTGCGTTTGTTTACGAGGCGTACGGTCTTATCACCAATAAAAAATTGCTCAAAGATGCCGGTTATGATATCAGCGAGATCAAAGATTTTGAATCACTCAAAACCATTGCCGAAGATATTCATAAACGGTCTAAGGAACTGGGTTTTGATGCGTTCACGTCGTCTGGCTTGGACGGATCGTCCAGTTGGCGTTTTTCGGGACACCTCACCAACCTGCCGTTGTACTATGAGTTCACGGAGGGGAACGTTACCACACAACCCGCCACCATCAAAGGCACGTATTTGGATCAGTTTAAAGCGGTGTGGGATCTGTATATCCGCAATTCCGCAACCGATCCCAAAACGCTGACGTCCAAGACGGGCGACGATGCGGTGGCGGAATTTAAAGAGGGAAAAGCGGTCTTTTACCAAAACGGTACGTGGGAATATGCCAACGCTACCGCGATCGGCAAGGAAAACATCGGATTTTTACCCATTTATTTCAACGTAAACGATGAAAAACAAGGGTTGTGTGCCGGTACGGAAAACTATTGGGTGGTCAACTCTCAGGTTTCGGAACTTGACCGACAGGCAACGTTGGATTTCATGTACTGGTTAGCAACCAGCGAAACCGCTACCACCGCGTTGGCGGGCGGCGAAATGGGATTCACGTCACCGTTTAAATCCGCCAAAAAACCGGACAACGGATTGTACGCGATCCTGGACGATATGCTGGAAGAGGGGAAGACCACCAGCATTCAGTGGATGTTCCCGTATACGCCCAACACCGACGCATGGCGCGCGGAAGTCGTTTCGGCTTTAGCGGCATATTCGGCAGGTACCGGTGAATGGGAAGGCGTGCGCAAAGCGATTGTGGATGGTTGGGCAAAGCAATATCAGGCATCAAAACAATAATTCCGAGAATCGGAAAGGGCGGGCGTTTGGGCAGTACTCCGCAAGGAAGAATAGGTTTTGAGAACATCTTTTCCCTTTATGCTGCATGAAAAAATCCCGCAATACGCGAGTATTACGGGATTTTTGTCATTTTGCCTAAAAGAAAAATCTGAATCTCAAAACTGCCGTGCACCTTAAAATGCAAAAGTTTGGATGCGAAACAAGGAAAAAAACGAAGGAATCCTCCATGGATTGCGAGTATTTTTAACGCAGTTTCGCGCCGAAATTTTTGCATGTTAAGGCTATTATTCCTTACGGAGTGCTGCCCATCGCCCGCCCTTTGATTTTGAAAAGAGGGATCCAAGACATGTCAACTAAAAAACGATGGACACGGGAAACCAACCTTACACCGAGTCAGCGGCGCTCCATGCGTGTTTTTGCGCCGCTGTTTTTATTGCCGACGGTTGCGGCGTTCAGTATCGGGTTCGTCTGGCCGTTTTTGCAGGGAATATACCTGTCATTTTTCCGATTTAAAACATTGAAATTTACCACGTTTGTCGGATTTGATAACTATGCAAAAGCTTTTGCCGACGAAACGTTTTTACGGTCTTTTTTGTTTACGGTCGCTTTCACGGTGGTATCGGTCGTAATCATTAACTTAGTGGCGTTTTTCATTGCGTTTGCGCTCACAAAGGGAATCCGCGGTTCCACCGTGTTCCGCACGGTTTTTTTTATGCCGAACTTGATCGGCGGTATCGTGCTCGGATATATCTGGAAAATGATTCTGGACGGTGTCATTGTGCGGTATCTGGGCTCCACGTTGGCGCTCAACGCCACGTACGGGTTTTGGGGACTGGTGATTTTGTTGTGCTGGCAGCAGATCGGTTACATGATGATCATTTATATTGCCGGCTTACAAAACGTACCCACCGAATATCTGGAAGCTGCCAAGATCGACGGGGCAGGATCGTTGCAGATCTTACGGCACATCACGTTGCCGTGCATCATGCCGTCGGTGACGATCTGTACGTTTTTAACGCTGACCAATTCCTTTAAACTGTTCGACCAAAACCTGGCGCTGACCGGCGGCGCGCCGTTTCGACAGACCGAGATGTTGGCGCTTAACATCTATCAATCGTTTTATAACAGCGTGAGTAACATGGGCGTGGGGCAGGCAAAAGCGGTTATTTTCTTTATAACGGTTGTGGTTATTGCCTTGGCGCAGTTGTATTTTACACGCAGTCGGGAGGTACAGGAATAATGGCGGACTCTTCGCGGTTAAGCCGCTCAACACGCACGGTCAACGCTATTTTGACGGGGTTTTTCACCCTGTTATCCATCGCTTGGGTGTTGCCGATCGTCATCGTGCTTATCAACTCTTTTAAAGACAGTTCGGCAATTGCGTTGACGCCGTTCGAATTGCCGACAGCGGAAACGTTTGTCCGCTTTCAAAACTATATCACGGGCGTTAACAACGGCAACTATTCGTTTTTCCTGTCTGCCTTTTACAGCTTAGTGATCACGGTATTTTCGGTGGCGCTGATTTTGTTGTGCACGTCCATGGCGGCATGGTATATTGACCGAGTTGACAGTCTGTTCTGTAAAGTGGTATACTACCTTTGCATTTTTTCAATGGTCGTACCGTTTCAGATGGTGATGTTTACGCTGTCCAAAACGGCGGATGCGTTAAAACTCAACACCCCGTGGACCATTCCGATCATTTATCTCGGTTTCGGTGCCGGGTTGGCGGTGTTTCTGTTCACGGGTTTTGTCAAAAGCATTCCGCGGGAAGTGGAGCAGGCGGCAAACATTGACGGTTGCAACGCGTTGCAGACGTTTTTCTTAGTGGATATGCCCATCATGAAATCCACCTATATCTCGGTGGCTATTTTGCAGATCATGTGGGTGTGGAACGATTATCTGTTGCCGTATCTGGTGTTGGACCGTACACGGTATATGACCATTCCGATCCATATTCAGTTTTTGCAGGGCAGTTTCGGTCGGGTGGATTACGGTGCCACCATGGCGATGATCATGATGTGCCTTCTGCCGATCGTACTGATTTATGTGATCTGTCAAAAGCATATCATAAAAGGGGTGCTGTCCGGCGCCGTCAAAGGATAAGGTGAATTTAAGCTTATGAGAGCAAGCGGAATTCTAATGCCGATCTTCTCGTTGCCGTCCCCGCACGGGATCGGTACGTTTGGCAAGGACGCGTATCGGTTTGTCGATTTCTTAACGAAAGCCGGTCAACAATATTGGCAGGTACTGCCGCTCGGCCCGACGAGTTACGGGGATTCACCGTATCAGTCGTTTTCATCGTTTGCGGGCAACCCGTATTTTATTGATTTGGAATTGCTTATGCAAGACGGGTTATTAACGGAAGAGGAGATAAATGCCGTTTCTTTCGGTGACGATCCGCAGACCGTTGATTACGGTGCTTTGTATAAGAACCGGCTGCCGCTGTTAAAAAAAGCATACGCACGGTTTGTTCCGGACCGCGAATATCACGCCTTTTGCGCAGAAAACGCGTGGTGGTTGGACGATTACGTGTTGTTCCGTGCTCTCAAAAAGGCACACGGTGATGAGGATTGGTCGGAATGGGAATCCGCTTTGCGCTTGCGAGAAGAAGCAACCCTTACCGCCGCGCGTAAAACGTACGCGGAAGAGTTATCGTTTTATCGGTTTATACAGTATGAATTCACCGTCCAGTGGACGGCGCTGAAACGGTATGCCAATGCCAACGGTATACAGATCATCGGCGATATTCCGATGTACGTGGCATACGACAGCGCCGATGTGTGGGCAGATTCCGCGCAATTCTTGTTGGATAAGCGGTTGCGTCCCGAACTGGTCGCGGGTGTGCCGCCGGATGCGTTTTCTGAGGACGGCCAATTGTGGGGCAATCCGCTTTATGACTGGGCGTACATGCAGCAGGACGGGTATGCCTGGTGGAAACGGCGGTTACGGCATGCGTTAACGTTATACGACGTGGTGCGCATTGACCATTTCCGCGGATTTGAATCGTATTTTGCTGTCCCGTACGGGGAACTCACCGCCAAAAACGGGCATTGGGTAAAGGGCCCCGGCAACGATCTGTTTGACGCATTGACTGCGGCACTCGGCAACGATCTACCGATCATTGCGGAAGACCTTGGCTTTTTGACACCCGCTGTACGCGAGTTGTTGGAAAAATCGGGATTCCCCGGCATGAAAGTGTTACAATTCGCTTTTGACAGTCGTGAGGACAGCGATTATCTGCCGCACCATTATTCCCGCAACTGTGTGGTATACACGGGCACGCACGATAACGACACCATCTTGGGATGGACTGAAACCGCAGAGGCAGAGGACGTTTTAATGGCACGCCGTTACCTGCACGTGGACGATGAAGAGGGATTCAACTGGTCCATGATGCGGGCGGCACTCATGTCGGTTGCCGACACCGCCATTCTGATGATGCAGGATATTATCGGGCTGGGAAGTGAGGCGCGGATCAATACGCCGTCTACACTCGGCGGGAACTGGCAATGGCGCATCAGCGACGGTTGCATCAACGACTGGCTTGCCGGCATTGTGCGGGAAAACACCGCCTTGTACGGCCGTTTGCCGCAACCCAAAAAACCGAAGAAATAAGAAACGCCCCTTGACAAACGTCAAGGGGCGTTTTGTTACGATAACGCATCCGCCAAAGCGGCAAATTGTTCAATGGACAGTTCTTCGGCACGCGCAGTAGGGGATAACCCAACGGTTTGCAAGGCTTGTGCCAGTTGCGCTTTCTCATACCCGGCGGTTGTGAGCGAGTTTAGGAGCGTTTTCCGCCGTTGACCGAATGCGGCGTGTACCAAACGGAAAAACAGCGCCTCATCGGCAATCGGGCAGGGCGGTTGTTCCCGCAACCGCAGGCGGATCACACTGCTATCTACTTTGGGCGCGGGGATAAAACTGCCCTTGGATACCGAAAACAGAATTTCCGGTTCGGCAAAATACCGTACCGCAAAGGTGACGGCACCGCAATCACGCGTGGCAGGTTTGGCACAAAGCCGTACCGCGGCTTCTTTTTGTACCAGTACGGTCACCGCCTGAATGGGCAAGCGGCTTTCGAGCAACCGCATGAGCAGGGGCGAGGTGATGTAATAGGGCAGGTTTGCACACACAAATACCGGCAATCCTGCGGCATGCTCTTGCAAAACGGCGGCGAGATCCAGTTTCATGGCGTCCCCGTTGATTACGGTAACGTTTGGGTATTCCGCCAATGTTTCCTCTAAGATCGGTAACAGACGCGTATCCAGTTCCACCGCGATCACGCGCGTGGCAACCTGCGCCAATTCTTTGGTTAACACGCCGATACCGGGCCCGATCTCCAAAACAGCAAACTCACCCTCATATTCCGGATGGCAGGCAGCCGCCATGCGGGGGCAAACAGAGGGGTTTATCAGAAAATTCTGCCCCAACGCTTTGGAAAATGAGAATCCGTGCCGCGATAAAATGTCCCGCACCGTACTCAAATCGGTCAATGACGGCATAAAACCCCTCCTTTCGTTTCTTTTATGTATGCTACCATAAAATTGGGAGTATTTCAATATAAAAACGGCGAATTGTGGAAGGATCGGTGGAAACTGTGGGGGGTTCGACAGCGGTCGGCAGAGGGTGTCACGGTTCGCAAGTGCCCAAAAAGTTTTCCACAAAACTTTCCACTTTTCAACAGAAAACCGTTGTGGAAAGTTTGGGGAATAAAAAGGGTTGAACCGCGGCGCAAAAGGCGGTATAATGAACGAAGAAATTTGTGCGCAGGAGAAAACAGATGAAATTTTTGGCGGGACAATTTGATATTGCCGTGATCGGTGCGGGACATGCCGGCATTGAGGCGGCTTTGGCGGCGGCGCGGTTGGGATGCCGTACGGCGATCTTCACCATCAATCTGGATGCGGTGGGGAACATGCCGTGCAATCCGTCCATCGGCGGCACTGCCAAGGGGCATCTGGTACGTGAGATCGATGCGCTCGGCGGTGAAATGGGCAAGGCGGCAGACGCCACGTTTTTGCAATCCCGTATGCTCAACCGCGGAAAAGGTCCGGCGGTTCATTCTCTGCGCGCACAGATCGATCGCCGCGTGTACGGCGCGTATATGAAACGGGTGCTGGAACGCACCGAAAACCTGGCGCTCAAGCAAGCGGAGATCGTATCGCTTGAAAAAACGCAAGCGGGGGAGTGGCTGCTCACCACGCGTCTGGAAGAACAGTACACGGCAAAAGCCGTGATTTTGGCAACCGGCACGTACCTGCGCGGCGCGATCTTTATCGGTGATGTTACGTATGACGGCGGACCGGACGGCTTATTCCCTGCAAGTGAACTCACGCAGTCGCTTGTGGATATGGGTCTGTCCCTGCGCCGCTTTAAAACCGGCACGCCTGCCCGCGTATTGCGGTCGAGTATTGATTTTTCCAAAACGGAAGAACAACCGGGTGATGAACCGGTGGTGCCGTTTTCGTTTGAAACACAGGGCATGTTGCAAAACCAAGTGGCTTGCCATATCACGTGGACAACGGCGGAAACCAAACGCGTGATTTTGGAAAACCTGCACCGTTCGCCGTTGTACGGCGGGAAGATCAGCGGTGTTGGGCCGCGGTATTGCCCCAGTTTTGAAGATAAAGTGGTGCGGTTCGCCGATAAAGAACGGCATCAGGTGTTTATTGAACCGTGCGGACTGAATACGGATGAAATGTATCTGCAGGGGTTGTCTTCCTCGTTGCCCGTGGACGTACAACTGCAGTTCTTGCGCACCATTCCCGGTCTTGAAAACGTGGAAGTGATGCGCCCCGCTTATGCCATTGAATACGATTGCTGTGATCCGTTGCAACTGGCGGCAACGCTGGAGTGCAAGGAATTTGAAGGGTTGTACGGCGCCGGACAGTTTAACGGCAGTTCGGGGTATGAGGAAGCCGCCGCACAAGGGTTGGTGGCAGGTATCAATGCGGCACTTAAGATCAAAGGCGAAGAACCGCTGATTCTGGATCGTGCCACCAGTTATATCGGCACGCTGATCGATGATCTGGTCACCAAAGGGTGTATGGATCCGTACCGCATGATGACTTCGCGGTCGGAATATCGTCTGGTATTGCGTCAGGATAACGCCGATGAACGGCTCACACCGTTTGGCAGACGGGTCGGATTGGTGGATGATACCCGCTTTGCAAATTTCTGCCGTCGGCAGGAACAAAAAGCCGCCGAACTGGCGCGGTTGCACAATACGATCTTATCGCCCACCGAAGAACTCAACGCGTTGCTTACCTCTGTGGGGACCACGCCGGTGGTAAGCGGCGTGCGGTTGGAAGAGTTATTGCGCCGCCCGCAAGTGAATTACGAAGTGTTAACAACGGTCGATACCGAACGTCCGGACCTGGATCCGTTGGTGCGCGAGCAGGTGGAAGTGGAGATCAAGTACGAGGGGTATATCCGCCGCCAACAAGCCGACATTGATGAAATGCGGCGGCTGGAAAGCCGTTTGTTGCCGGACTCGGTGGATTACACGGAAATTGTCGGCTTGCGCAAAGAAGCGCAGGAGAAATTAAACCGCATCCGTCCGCGCAGTATCGGGCAGGCATCGCGTATCAGCGGGGTCAGTCCCGCCGATGTGTCGGTGTTGATCGTATGGTTGGGGGCAAATACATGATAGACAGAGAACGGCTGCAACAATATGCGGCAGAATACGGCGTTACGGTGGACAACCGCGCCGCTGAGCGGTTTGACCGTTACGCCGAATTGTTGGTGGACTGGAATACCCGCATGAATTTAACGGCGATCACGTCACCGGAGGGAATCGTGCTCAAGCATTTTGCGGATAGCCTGACGGCGTTACCGTTGTTGCCAAAAAAGCAGGACATCACGGTCATTGACGTCGGTACAGGCGCAGGATTTCCCGGTATTCCGCTTGCCATCGTGCGGGAGGATATTGAACTGACGTTGCTGGACAGTTTAAATAAACGGCTCGTCTTTTTGCGCGAAGTGTGTGACGCGCTTGGCATCCGTGCCAAGACCGTGCACGCCCGTGCAGAAGAGGGCGGGCAAAACAAAGAGTTGCGCGAAATGTATGACGTTTCCACGGCGCGTGCCGTCGCGGCGTTGCCGGTGCTCACGGAATACTGCCTGCCGTTTGTCAAAACGGGCGGACGGTTTATTGCCATGAAAGGGCCGGACAGCGATGCGGAACTTGCCGCCGCCAAAAAAGCGGTGGCGTTGCTCGGCGGTCGGGTGTCGGACGTGCAAAAACTGACCGTTCCGTGCAACCCGCATGAGGGCGTGGAACCGCAGGAACGGCGGTTGATCGTGATTGAAAAAGAAAAGCCGACGCCACCGCGTTTTCCGCGTCCGTCGGCAAAAATAGCAAAAGAACCATTGGGGTGACGATATGCAACAACGGAAAATGGATCGCATCAGTGAACTGACCCGCCTTTCCCGTGAACGGGAATTAACAGCGGAAGAACAAGCCGAGCGGCAACAACTGCGCGAAGAATACATTCAGGAATTCCGTTCCAATATGAAACAGATTTTGGATAACACCACGGTTGAACGGCCGGACGGCACGATCACACCGCTGCGCGGCATGAAACAATAAAAAAACGGACGAGCTCTTTTGAGCTCGCCCGTTTTTTGGCTTTATTGGAAGATTTCATTGCCGGCAAGGGTCTTGTCCACCAAGAACATGTACGTCTTACCTTTGTTGAGCAGTGCGGTGGTGCCGTCCTTCTCCATGATCGCGATCGAGGAGTCTGTGCGGTTAAAGGTGATCTCACGGCAAGTGCCCATCGAGATCAGATATCCCGTGCCGGTTCCGTTTTCAAAATTGCAGGTGTTGCCCTTGCCGGGATCGGTGACCTCGGCGAATTTCGTCGCGTATAAAACCAAAACGTTTGTGAAGGACAGTTGTTTTCCGTCAATCGTTTTGTGGGGTTTGCAGGTTTCGATCTTGCCCACGTTTTTGTTGTATGTTTTGGTTGCCTCGTCGTACTTGAACGTCACCGTATGGCTGGCGGTGGTACGAAGCTGAACGGTGTTGGCGGGAGTTTCACCGGTTTTTGCCGTTTCGCTGAACTTAAAAGGGAACGCCTGAGTGGCTTCCGTGCGGATGTTGTTTTTGGTAATGCGTGCCGAAATGGCTTCACCGCTGGTTGCAACGCTGTGTTCATAGTCGATAGCGGCTTTCAGTTGGTCGTCTCGCCAAAACGTTTTGCTATCGTATATAGCATCGAAGTTGTCCAAAATACCGGTTTTGAGCATGGCTCTGGCTTGCAAGCTTCCGCCGACGTGAACGTATACGAGATCTAGTGCGCGCGCCGTTGATATAAAAGGAGTACGGGCGCTACGGATCGGACCTACTTTATCCGGCAGGGCTTCCATATTGCGGAAAATAGCCAACAAACGCGGTATAGACCCTTCCGTTTCGGTTTCTATAATGAAATCTGCTTGGTCAATACCGATTTGTTTGCCGATGGATTTACTATCGTTCGGCATCATGATGCCGATCGGACGGGAGGATGAAGAATCACTCGCTTTTTCACCCGTGAGTAAGTTGATTCCCTTTAAAGATTGCGTGGTGGTCGTCGGGGCGGATGTGGTCGTCGGTTCGGAAGGCTCTTCAGGCTTTGAACAGGCGGTCATACCGCAAAGCAACACCAAAATCAAGGCAAGCGCAACGATCTTTTTCATACACAAGGACTCCCTGTAACAAATTTCTGCAATTTGTTACAGTATAACACTCTTTTCATAAAAAAGCAATCAATTGACAAGGAAAAATTACATGGTATAATTATCCTTGTTCTCCAATACGCCCGCATAGTTAAATGGATATAAGAACCCGACCCGCCAACGAAATCAAAGATTTCGGGCGGGTACCCCGGAACCTTGATGCTCGCGCGGCTCGCATGAACAGCCCCCCCGCAGAACCGGCACCCTATACGCCCGCATAGTTAAATGGATATAACAGCCCCCTCCTAAGGGGCCGTTACAGGTTCGATTCCTGTTGCGGGTGCCAAAAAGAAAAGACACGATTTTCATCGTGTCTTTTCTTTTTGTGTTTGTGTCCGCAAGACACAACATCGTTTTGCAACGCAGTTGCAAACATCATTTGACCATTAGGTCAACATCATTCCGCTTTAACGGACACAAAACGAGGTTGTGCTTTGCACAAACGATGTTACACCTTGCGGTGTAAACGATGTGAACTAACGCTCAACGATGTTGCGCTTCGCGCAAATTTATGCTATAATAAACCCAAGGCGGTGATTTTATGAAGAAAAGCAAATTGCTTTTTATCATTTTTTTTAGTGTTTTTGTTTTATTTTTAGTATGTTTTTTTATTGCAAGTGCTATGGTTCAAAATGGTGTTATCCCTGATATTGAGTTTAGTTCTTCAATACAAGGAATTTTAGCTTCTATTGTATTTTTTCCGTTTGTTGCTAGTATTTTCTTTTTAGGACAACATTTAAAAAGCAAATTAGGAATTTGGCAGAATATTTATAAAGTGCTAAACTTCGTTTCTATAGCTTTATTTGGTTATATGATAGTAATTATTATTTTTAGTTTCATTGGTTAAAAAATCAAAGAAAATCAGGTTTTATGACCGGCTCCATTTTGAGTGTCGGTCCCAGAAAACCCCGAATGCGAAAGCGTTCGGGGTTTTACTTTTTCACTATTCACTGTTCACTAAAATTCGCATTCGGGATTTTTGGAAAGTAATAAATGATAGTGAATAGTGAAGAGGTATTTTTGCTTCGCCGCTTTTATGCTATGCTTGTGCTACAATAGGGACAAATAATTATTTATCCTTGCCTTTTTATCAAATTTATAAGGCAAGGCAGGAATAACTGTCATACCATACTTCGAATGTATCCTTGTAGAACAAGGAAAAGTATGGTATGATTTCTTATATAAAGGTATGATTTTTGTCATACTCTCAAAACATAATATTATCGAGGGGATTTTGTTATGAAAAAAGGTAAAAATATAACTTTGCTTGTTGGTATCGCGTGTGTTTCCGCTACCATAATATGGCAAGTTATAAAAACTATTTTTCATTATTTTTCCATATTAAATGAAGATGGTTTAAAATATTTTATTGCTTGGGATGTATCACCTATAGTAATAATGTTTTTGTTACTTATTATTCCGGTTAGTTTACTTGCAAGAAATCTTAAAAACAAAACGGGAACACTACTTCCGATTATTTCTATAATAATAAACAGTACAGTTCTTTTATGGGTATTGTTTTTATCGTTTACACCTGCTATTCCGCAATATCTTATATATAGCAAATTGGGACTGATAGATACATGTTTCACTGTTATAATGGGATTTTTAGAAAGCGGTGGGCTTTTATTTATCATTGGATATGCGGCAATAATTATAGGCAGTTTTCTATCATTCTCTAAAAACCAAAAACAAAATACTATTGATGATGGCGATACCACTTTAATAGATAACTAAATTCTACCCTTGTTCCCCATTTGACACAAGCATATAATACACACATAGGCGGTGATTATATGAAAAGAATATTTGCTCTAATGCTTTGCTTTACTTTAGCTTTTATACTTTCGGCTTGCGGTGTTTCTTCGTTTGATGACTGCAAGGAGGATAGAGAGAAAGTTGTTGACCTCATACTTGATGAAAGTGTTGAAATTGCCGAAAACGGTTTGGTTACCTTATCTGATGAATTTAAAAACCTTTCAGATACGGGAGAGTGTCTAATAGTCGAGTTTCAAGACCAAAGTGCAATATATTTTTTTGAATTTCGTGGAATTTTAGGTGAATCGAGAGGTTATGTGTATGTTACAGACCAAATCGATTGGAAAGATTATGTAAACGAAGATAAATATACAGGTACAGAAGATTGGATAGATATTGAAGAAATTGAAACGAATTGGTATTCTGTTAAAACAGAATAAAATGAAATAAAATCATAAGAAAATCCTCGGATTTCGCTCAGTTCTTTTTCGGACACGAATGACAGAAAAAACTCCTTGAGATTTCTCAAGGAGTTTTTTCGATGAAATTCGCCTACGGCGAGTGAAATATGCTAACGCATATGAAATATTTGCTTCGCAAATGCTAAGAAGCGTATTTCATTATACTGAGGGGAAAGGCGTTTCCTGCAAAACGAACAAATGTTCGCTGTTTCACGTGAAACAGAGGGGGCGTTTTTGAAACTGCGAATGGCGGTTTCAAAATTTTGTTTCACGTGGAACAATGCGTTTTGAAACGGCGATTTTGAAAAAGAAAAATGCGTTTTAATTGTTTCACATGAAACATTTTTAAAATTTCGTGCGAAAAAGTGTAAATTTCTCTTTTCTATCCGTAAAAAGTGTGATAGTATAGTGATACACCAAAAAAAGAGGTGAATACATTATGGGAAAAATCGTAGCTGTCGTGAACCAAAAAGGCGGTGTCGGCAAAACCACCACAACGGTGAATCTGACATCAGCGGTCGGCGCCATCGGAAAACGGTGTTTGCTTGTGGATCTGGATCCGCAGGGGAATGCGACCAGTGGCGTTGGCGTGGACAAACGGCAGGAAATGATTTCAACATACGAATTGCTGATCGGGCAGGCGGAAGCCGAACCCGCGGTTCGCAAAACGCCGTTTGCCAACGTGGATGTACTACCGTCCAGTATGCAGTTGGCGGGTGCGGAGATCGAGATGGTGGAGATCGCGCGGCGCGAAAGCCGTTTGAAAGCGGTGCTGGCAGAATTGCGCGAGCAATACGATTACATTTTTATCGATTGCCCGCCGTCGCTCGGATTGTTAACGCTCAATGCGTTGTGCGCGGCTGATACGTTTCTTGTGCCGATCCAGTGCGAATATTATGCGCTGGAGGGGCTGTCACAGTTGATGGCAACGGTGCGGCAGGTGAAACGGTTGTACAACCCGATGCTGGAGTTGGACGGCGTTCTGCTCACCATGTATGACGGGCGGTTGAACCTCACGCAGCAGGTGGTAAACGAAGTGAAGCGTTTCTTCCCGCGGAAAGTGTTCGCAACACCCATTCCGCGCAGTGTGCGGTTGTCGGAAGCGCCGAGTTTCGGAAAACCCATCAATTATTATGATAAAAACTCCAAAGGCGCCAAAGCCTATGATGCGTTGGCGCAGGAGTTTATCTTAAAACGGTAGGAGGGGTACCATGGCGGGTAAAATCGGAGGACTGGGAAAAGGATTAGATGCCTTGTTTGCGGAAAATGCGGTGGAAGAGCAGGGGAAAACCGTTGCGTTGCGGATCTCGGAGATCGAACCGAACCGCGCACAGCCGCGTAAACAGTTTGATGAGGATGCACTCAGTGAACTGGCATCGTCTATTTCGCAACACGGTGTGTTGCAACCCTTGCTGGTACGGCCTTTGCCGAACGGACGGTATCTGTTGGTTGCCGGTGAGCGGCGGTGGAGAGCCGCCCGCATTGCGGGATTGACCGAAGTACCGGTTGTGATCCGTGAAATGACGGATCAAGAGGCGGCGGAACTGGCGCTCATTGAAAACTTACAGCGGGAAGACTTAAACCCGATGGAAGAAGCGATCGGTTACCGCACGTTGATGGATACGTACGGCATGACGCAGGAAGAGGCGGCGCAGGCGGTCAATAAATCGCGCCCGGCGGTTGCAAATGCATTGCGGCTTTTACATTTGCCGGATGAACTGGCGGCGATGGTACACAGCGGCACGTTGTCGGCGGGTCATGCCAGAACGTTGCTCAGTTTTGAAACACGGGAAGAGCAACTGATGGCGGCAAAAGCCGCGGTGGAGCAGGAACTTTCCGTACGTGCGCTGGAAAAAATGGCGAAAGCCGCCAAAAAGCCGCGCAGTGAACGCGTGGCGGAGCGCCGCGACACCTTCTATGACGAAGCGGAGCGCATCCTGACCGAACAGTTGGGCAGAAAAGTCCGTGTTACCGTAAAAGGCGACAACGGCACGTTACAGTTAGAGTTTTACGGAAAAGATGATCTGACGGCACTCGCCGATCGTCTGGTACCGCAGGATTAAGAAAGAGGGAAAAGACAATGATCGATATTAAATTGGTACGCAGCAACCCCGATTACGTAAAAGCGGCGGTTCGCAAACGCGAAATGGACCTGGATGCGGTGATCGATGAGATCCTGAAGATCGACGCCGAACGCCGTGAACTGTCCGGCAAGACCGATGCGCTCAAAGCCCGTCAGAATGCGGCTTCCAAGCAGATCCCGCAGATCAAAAAAGAGGGCGGCGACGTTTCCGCGATCATGGCGGAAATGAAAGAACTGTCTGCACAGGTCAAAGAGGCCGATGTGAAGATCGGCGAGTTGGAAGATAAACAATAAGAACTCATTTATGCCATCCCGAACCTGCCGGACGAAGATCTGGTGGGCGGCGGCAAAGAAAACAACGCCGTTGTGCGTGTTTTCAAAGAAAAACCGCAATTTTCCTTCCCGACCAAGAATCACGTGGAACTGTGTGAAGATCTTGGCTTGATCGACTATGAGCGCGGCGCGAAACTGGCAGGTAACGGTTCCTGGATCTATCGCGGCTGGGGTGCGCGCATGGAGTGGGCGTTGCTCAACTACTTCATTGATGAGCACATCAAAGACGGCTATGAATTCATTCTGCCGCCGCACATGCTCGGTTACGAGTGCGGTTATGTGGCCGGTCAGTTCCCAAAATTCACCGAAGAGGTGTACTGGATCCAAAATCCGACCAGTTCCGATAAAAAATTCATGTTACCCACCGCCGAAACGGCGCTTGTGAACCTGCACCGTGATGAGATCCTGCCCAAAGAGGAACTCCCGCGCAAATATATTGCGTACACCCCGTGCTATCGCCGTGAAGCGGGCAGTTACCGTTCCGAAGAGCGCGGCATGATCCGCGGCCACCAGTTTAATAAGGTGGAAATGGTGCAATACACCACCGCCGAGGGTTCGGACGCGGCGTTTGAAGAGTTGGTCGGTAAGGCAGAACGCTTAGTACAGGGTTTGGGTCTGCACTATCAACTCAGCAAACTGGCGGCGGGCGACTGCTCGTTCGGTATGGCGCGTACGTCCGACATCGAAGTGTGGATCCCCAGCATGGAAATTTACAAAGAAGTCAGTTCCGCTTCCAATGCGCGTGACTATCAAGCGCGCCGCGGCAACGTGAAATACCGTGACGACGACGGAAAACTCAAACTGGCGCACACGCTCAACGCTTCCGGTCTGGCAACCAGCCGTGTGATCCCCGCGATCGTGGAGCAATATCAAAACGAGGACGGCTCGGTTACCGTCCCCGAAGTGTTGCGCAAGTATATGGGTATCGACGTGATCCGTAAGGATTCTTAAAAAGGTCGATTTTGCCCATCCTTTGCTAAAATGCGTGGGAATATAACATGATTCGCAAGAATTTCCAAATTCCCACGTGAAACAAAACGGTCAGTTCGAAACCATCCTGACCCTGCGTGAAAAACCGCAGAAATCAAAACTACGGGAGCAAAACTATATGCGAAAACAAATTGAATATTTAACCCGATCCGGCTTGATCGCGGCGTTGTATGTGGTATTAACGGTCGTGATTCAACCCATCGGGTACGGAACGGTGCAGTTCCGCGTATCGGAAACGCTGGCGATCCTGCCGGCGTACATGCCGGCGGCCATTCCCGGCCTTACGGTTGGATGCTTTTTATCCAATCTGATCGGGTTAGCAACGGGTGCCAACCCTGCCGGCGGATGGGATCTGCTTATCGGTACGGCGGCAACCGCGGCGGCAGCGGTGCTGACGTATTGTTTACGCGGTATTCGGTTTAAAAACCTGCCGATCTTATCCACCGTTCCGCCGGTGCTTGTGAACGCCGTGGCGATCGGCACGGAACTTGCCGTGGTATACGGCGGGATTCCGTGGTACTGGCACGCACTTGGCGTGGCTGCGGGTCAATTTCTGGCATGCTGTGTGTGCGGTACGGTATTGGCGGCGGCACTCAACCGTGTGAAACTCTAAAAAAACGGACAACCCTTTTTCAGGGTTGTCCGTTTACGATAGCAGAGCAATCAGTTCGCTGATGCCCAAACAGATCAGATAAATGATCGGTTGATGTAACGCGTATACCCATAAAGCGTGCCTGCCGACTGTTGACAGGCACGGTACGCGGGATTTATACAACGCTTTGGGGAATTTGCCGTTTCGCGCCCAGACACCGATGTACGTGCCGATCAAAAAGGCGAAGAACCAGGGAATGAGCGGGAAATAATCCGATGCGCCGTACACGGGGCATAACCCAAACGGGTATAACCACGGTGTGTTAGGCGGTGCTTGCGGAACCGGCAGAGAAAACAAACCGGGAATCCCGAAAAAACCGCCGTTATCATAGGGCACGTGCCAAGTAAAAGCAAGCAAAACGGCGTTGATCAGTATGCCGAGCCACGGCGGCAGAAGCCGCAGGGTGGGTTGAAATACGGTATATAACAAAATACACGCAGCCAAACAATGTAACACGCCAAACCAAATGTACGAGTATTGATCCAATATTCCCCATTTGACGGCGCACCACATCACGGCAGACAACACGGCGGCAAATCCCGCCAATAGCAACCCGCGTTTGAGATTGTTGTGGGATAAATGGCAAGAAATCCCGCAGATCACCACAAACAAACCCGCGAAAAACGGTTGTACGGGCGTGAAGAAATCAAACAACACGTGCGCCACGGACACATTGAACAAGTACCCGATCACAAACAGTGCGTGGTATGCTACCATTAACACAACGCATAACCCGCGCAATTCATCCAAAAACCGGATCCGGCGTTTTTGGCCGTGTCCCATACAACGCACTCCTTTCAAAACGATATGCTTCATTGTAACACAGGATACCGCAAAGCGCAATAGTTTACAATTTGTATAAATAAAGAAGAAAACAACAGAGGGGATAATTATGGCGGCGTTGACCGGAACAATTGTAAATGTAATTACCGTTATCATCGGCTCATGTCTGGGACTCCTTTTGAAAAAAGGCTTGTCCGAGCGGTTGACCAATGCGTTGATGGTTGCGGTGGGACTGGCGGTCGCCTATATCGGCATTGACGGCAGTTTGTCGGGTGAAAATATGCTGGTGGCGGTTTTGTCGCTGGTGATCGGCGCGGTGATCGGTGAGTGGCTGGATATTGACCGCCGTTTAAATCGTATCGGCGAACTGCTGCAACGTAAACTTGCCAAGAAATCCGACGGCGAATCCACCATCGCACAGGCGTTTGTGAGCGCGAGTTTACTGTTTTGTGTGGGCGCCATGACGATTGTCGGTTCCTTGCAAAGCGGCATTGCCAACGACCATAACACCTTATTTGTAAAAGCAATTCTGGACGGTATCTCGTCCATCGTGTTTGCGGCAACACTGGGCGCCGGCACGTTACTGGCAGTGGCGCCGGTTTTTGTGTACCAAGGGTCGATTGCGTTACTGGCGCAGTTTGTGGCACCGTATCTTACCGATGCCGTGATTGCGGAAATGACGTGCGTGGGATCGCTTCTGATTTTGGCGCTGGCGCTGAATCTGCTCAACATTACCAAGATCAAGGTGGCAAATCTGCTGCCCGCGATTTTGGTGCCCATCGCCCTATGCCCGTTGTATGAGTTGGTATTTCGCTGAATTTTGCGGTCTTATTTTACAATCCCTCCGTCAGCTGCGCTGACAGCTCCCTTTACACAAGGGAGCCTTTTTATTTTATGCCATAGGTTAATGCCTGCGCAATCATTTTGGTGCCCATACAAAATCCGTCGTAAAATGATTGCTCGGCAAGCAAAAGAGCATACTCTTCCGCGCAATCTTTATAGGCATCTAACCTTTGCAACTGGGTGGCGTTTACAGACTCTGCCAAATTTTTAAAATTTCGTTGCATAAGCAGTTCGATGCTTCGTAGATCTGTGTTTTCATTCTCTACTTGCTGAGAGAGTTTGATATTCCTATAAAAAAGTTCTGTAATAAGTGTTTGCATATACAGCCTCCTTGCACCCTAAAGGGTTCTTTTTAAAAAATTATAGCACCTCTTAGGGTTCATGTCAAGCGCATCCTATAAAGTTCGTATATAATAAATGCGACGGGAGGATGTGTTATGGATTTTTTTGAGCGACTGAAAGAGGTGCGGGAAGATCACGACTTAACACAAGCGGAGATAGCGGTGGTCTTGAAGACTACGCGTCAACAGGTCGGTAAATGGGAAAACGGCGTACAGATGATGGGCGTTGACAAATATATCGCGTTAGCAAGACACTATAACCTTTCGGTGGATTATCTGCTGGGGTTAACGGATGAGCCGCGTAAGTTGAAATAAAAAAGCTGTTTAAATACAGAATAAAAACTGTTGACAGCGGTAAAAACGTATGCTATACTAAGCGGTGCCGCTTGTTCCGGGCGGTGTTTTGTCGTGCGATAAAACACCACAAGCTCAGTCGCCCGAGCGCAGCGAGTCTTAAGAAAAGGCAGGTACTTAGTATGTACGCCATTATTGAAACCGGCGGCAAACAGTACAAAGTGCAAAACGGTGACGTTCTGTACATTGAAAAACTGGATGCAGCCGAAGACAGCCAGGTCAAACTGGATGCCGTTGTTGCGTTGCACAACGACAAGGAACTCAAGATCGGTTCTCCGTATCTGAAGGGCGCGTATGTGGATGCGAAAGTCCTCAAGAACGGCAAATCGAAGAAGATCACCGTGTTCACCTATCGTCCTAAGAAGGGCAGTAAGCGCGCGATGGGTCATCGTCAGCCCTACACCAAGGTGCAGATCGAAGGAATCCATGCCAGAGCGCCCCGCGCTCCCAAGGCGGAGGCTCCCGCTGAGGAAGCATGATTTGCGCGAACATGTTGAAACGGAACGGTGCTTTGTGCGGGTTTGACGTGCAGGGACATTCCGGATCAGCAAAGTCGGGACAGGATATTGTGTGTGCGGCGGTATCGTCGGCAGTGTTCATGGCGGCCAACACGCTCACGGAAGTGTGCGGATGTACGGCGCATGTGGAACAGGCAGACGGAAAACTGTACATGACAGTGTGTGAACCCGATACGCAAAAAGCGCAGGAAGTGCTGAAAGGCCTTCACATTCATTTGCAGGGGCTTTCTGCCCAGTATCCCAAATTTATCAAGATACAACTTACGGAGGTGTAACAATATGTTGAAGATCAACATCCAGCTGTTCGCCCATAAAAAAGGTATGGGTTCCACGAAGAACGGCCGTGATTCCGAGTCCAAGCGTCTGGGCGCAAAACGTGCAGACGGTCAGTTCGTCCTCGCCGGCAACATTTTGGTTCGTCAGCGCGGTACGCACATCCATCCGGGCCTGAACGTTGGTATCGGTTCGGACGATACGCTGTATGCAAAAGCGAACGGTACCGTTCGTTTCGAGCGTATGGGCAAAGATCGCAAACGTGTAAGCGTTTACGAAGCAGAGCAATAATTGCTTAAAACCAAAAGATGTGCAGAATTTTCTGCACATCTTTTCTCTTTTTAAGATACGTTAATAATTTAAAAAAAAGACTACCATCCCGTTTAAAAATATGCTATGATGTGTATAACATTTCCGGTTTGAAGGAGGAAATTACCATGAGTTACGCAGAAGCAAAAGCAAAATACGCAGCGATCGGTGTGGATACCGACGCCGCGATCGAACGGTTAAAGAGCGTTCCGGTTGCACTGCATTGTTGGCAGGGCGACGATGTGCGCGGCTTTGATACCGATCCCGATAAACCGCTGACCGGCGGTATTCAGACAACGGGTAATTATCCCGGCCGTGCCCGCACTCCCGAAGAACTGATGGCGGATATCGACAAGGTGATCGCGTTGGTCCCCGGTCAGGTCAAAATGAATCTGCACGCCTGTTATGCGATCTTTGATGAAGAAAACGGCGGTTGGGTAGACCGTGATAAACTGGAACCCAAACATTTCAAAAAATGGGTGGATTTTTGCAAAGAGCGTAAATTGGGTTGCGATTTCAACCCCACGTTCTTCAGCCATCCGAAATGCGATCCGCTTACCCTGTCTTCCCCCAACGAGGAGACCCGTAAATTCTGGGTGGAGCACGGCAAAGCCTGCGTGCGCATCTCGCAGTATCTGGCAGACGAACTCGGTCAGCCGTGCGTGATGAACATCTGGACGGGTGACGGCTTCAAAGACGTACCCGCAGACCGCATCGGTCCGCGCGTTCGTTACAAACAGAGCTTTGACGAGATTTTGTCCGAGCCGTTTGATGCCGAAAAGGTGTACCCCTGTGCCGAAAGCAAAGTGTTCGGTATCGGCGTGGAGAGCTATACGGTCGGTTCGGCGGAGTGGTGCCTCAAATATGCGGCATCGCGCCCCGATTGCATCAGCCTGATGGACAACGGTCATTATCATCCCACCGAAGTGGTGTCGGATAAGATCTCGGCCATTTTGGCATATGACAAGAAGATGGCGTTGCACGTCACGCGCGGTGTGCGTTGGGATTCTGACCACGTGGTGTTGTTTGACGATGAAACCAAGGAACTGTGCAAAGAGATCGTCCGTTGCGACGGTTTGGATAAAGTCTTTATTGCGCTCGACTATTTTGATGCATCCATCAACCGCATTTCGGCATGGGTAACGGGTTTCCGTAACCTTCAGAAAGCGTTGTTGTTTGCACTTTTGGAACCCAATGCCACTTTGAAGCAGTTGCAGGATGAAGGCAACTGGTCCAAACTGATGGTGTTGCTCGAAGAGCAGAAGACGATGCCGTTTGGTGACGTGTGGGCAGAATACTGCCGCGTTTGCGGAAAACCTGCCGACGGCGAATGGTTTGAGCAGGTAGAAGCATACGAAAACGAGGTTCTTTCCGCAAGAGCGTAACACAAAAAGCCTTGTCGCAAAACGACAAGGCTTTTTGCAAAGATGCAACATTTTTGGCCATACTACAAACATAAAGGAACGAAGCAAAATGTTTATTGATAAGGCGATCATCCGCATCAAAGCCGGCAACGGCGGAAACGGTGCGGTATCCTTTCACCGTGAAAAATACGTGGCGGCAGGCGGACCTGACGGCGGTGACGGCGGAAAAGGCGGTAACGTTGTGTTTGTACCGCAAGACGGCAGCAACACGTTATCGGATTTCCGTTATAAGCGGAAATTCCAGGCCCCTGCCGGTGAAAACGGCGGTTCGCGCCGTTGCTTTGGCCGCAACGGAGAAGATCTCATTATCCCCGTTCCGCGCGGCACGCTCATCTACGATAACGAAACCGGTCGGTTGATGGCGGATATGTCACAAAGTGAACCGTTTATTGCGGCAAAAGGCGGCAGAGGCGGTTGGGGCAACTCCCATTTTGCCACGCCCACGCGGCAGGTTCCGCGCTTTGCCAAACCCGGTGTCCCCGGTGAGGAATTTGAAGTGCGCCTGGAATTGAAACTGCTTGCGGACGTTGGGTTGATCGGGTTCCCGAACGTGGGCAAATCTACCTTGATCTCGGTGGTCAGTGAAGCAAAACCCGAAATTGCCAACTACCATTTCACCACGTTGACACCCGTTCTCGGTGTGGTGCGCGTGGCGCAAGGTGCTTCGTTTGTGATGGCGGATATTCCCGGTGTGATTGAGGGCGCCAGCGAAGGCGTTGGTTTGGGACATGAGTTTTTACGGCACGTGGAACGGTGCCGCTTGCTCATCCACGTGGTTGACGTGGCAGGGAGCGAGGGTCGTGATCCGCTTTCGGATTTTGATACGATCAACCGCGAATTGGAACAATTCAATCCCGAACTTGCCAAATGCCCCATGTTGGTGGCGGGAAACAAATGTGATCTGGCGACAGACGAACAACTGCATGCATTTGAACAGGAAATGCAAAAACGGGGTCTGGAATACTTCCCCATGATGGCGGCGATTGCGCACGGAACCAAAGAACTGGTTGACCGTTGTGCCGCCAAACTGGCGGAATTACCGCCTATTCGTACGTTTGAAGCCGAACCCGTACCGCTGGAGGATTACACGCAACAGCGTGACCGTTCGGTACGCATTGAAAATCATGACGGAGTCTTTTTTGTGGAAGGTGAATGGTTGCTTAAACTGTTGCAGACCATCGATCTGCAAGAACCCGACAGCCTGCAATACTTTGAGCGGGTGCTGCAAACCAGCGGCGTGATCCGTGCATTGGAAGAAGCGGGCGTGCAAGAGGGCGATACGGTGAGTATCTACGATCTTGAGTTTGATTTTGTTGTATAAGGTGTGAGAACATCATGGAACGTTTGTGTCCGATAGAGGTAGACCTGCACGGGATCAGTCCGTTGAACCTGGCATTTGTGGGGGACGGCGTGTATGATTTAATGGTGCGGGAACGCTTGGTATGTTTAGCCAACCGTCCCAACAAAGATTTGCATCAACTGGCGGTCAAGCAGGTCCGTGCCGAAGCGCAGGCGGCGGCACTGGATAAACTGATGCCTCTTCTCTCTGAAGAGGAAGCCGCCGTATACCGTCGCGGTCGCAACGCGCATACGTCGCGGTCGGGCGGCGCCTACCACAAGGCAACCGGTCTGGAAGCGCTGTTTGGGTATTTGTACCTGGCAGGACGGCTGGACCGCGTGCAGGAACTGTTTGGCTATATCACACAGGAGGACGAAGTGGATTGAGAACACCTGACAGCCGTCAGGACGTTAAACGAATTGTAATAGATCTTTTATATTATACAGTCGGTAGTTTTTTATATGCAGTGTCGGTCAACTGTTTCAGTGCGCCGAATACCATCGCACCGGGCGGTGTGACGGGGTTGGCAACGGCGGTGCATTATCTGATACCGCAAGCCCCGATCGGGAGTATGATCCTCCTGTTCAACATTCCGCTTTTGGTAGCGGCATGGCGGCGGTGCGGCCGTGTTTTTGCGGTGCGTACCCTACTGTGTACGGTGTTGGTTACCACGGTGATCGATGTAACGGTTCGTTGGTTGCCCGTGTACGTCGGCGATCTGTTTTTGGCATCGGTGATGGGCGGCGTTTTGTCGGGGGTCGGATTGGGACTCATCTTTTTGCGGGGCGGTTCCACCGGTGGGACCGAAGTGGCGGCCCGTTTGTTGGAACAACGGTTTCCGCATATTTCGGTCGGGCATCTGATGCTGGCGGTGGATGCGGCGGTCATTGCAGTGGCGGCGCTCATTTTCCGTAATGCCGAAAGTGCCATGTATGCCGCGGTACTCACGTTTGTGACCACAACGTTGATCGATACGTTGGTGTACGGCAGTATGGGCGGTAAACTGGTGCTCATTTTCAGCGAACATCGGCGGGAAATCGCACAAGCGATTTTGACAACGCTTAACCGCGGTGTAACCAAATTGTATAGCCGCGGCGGGTTTTCCGAAACGGAGGGCGAAGTGTTGGTGTGTGCGGTCGGGCGAACACAGGTGCATGGGTTGCGCCAACTGGTAGCGAAACTGGATCCGACGGCATTTATGGTGATCACGTCTGCCGAAGAAGTGCTCGGGAAAGGCTTTAAAAATATCGCACAAAAATAAAAATTTTTCAAAAAAGTCATTGACAAATGTAGGGAATATGAATACTATTTTCATAGAGGATATTTCCCGAATGATTCTTAGGAGGAACGAACATGGTTTTTGAAAAGATCAAGTTAATTCTCAGCAATCAGTTTGATGTTGAAGAAGACACGATTACGGCTGAAACGAACATTATGGAGGATCTCGGTGCAGATTCTTTGGATGTTGTGGATATGCTCATGTCCCTGGAAGACGAGTTTGATGTTGAGATTCCCGATGAGGAGATCGAAAAAATGCGCACGGTCGCTGAGGTCGTCGCTTATATCGAAGAAAATATGTAATCAATCACCGCCTTGAGGAAACTCAAGGCGGCTTTTTGTAAAAAACAACCCCCCGACAGATTCCTGTCGGGGGGTATCTTTTTGAAATGAATTATTTCAGGTTAGCTTTCAGGATATCCAGCTCGGCCTTCAGTTCAGCAGGCAGTTTCTCGCCAAATTTGCCGTAGAACTCTTCAATGCCGGCTGCTTCTTCAGCCCACAACGCTTTGTCGACTTCCAGGATGGATTCCAGCGTTGCGCGGTCGAAATCTTCCAAACCGTCGATGTTGATGTCATCGGCGTTCGGCACGTAACCGATCGCGGTTTCGTTGGCAGAAACTTTGCCTTCGCAACGGTTGATGATCCACTCGAGCACGCGCAGGTTGTCACCGAAGCCCGGCCATACGAAATGGCCTTCATCATCGGTACGGAACCAGTTAACGTTGAAGATCTTGGGAGCTTTGTCGCCAAGTTTCTTGCCCATGTTGATCCAGTGTTTCCAGTAGTCACCCATGTGGTAACCGCAGAACGGCAACATCGCCATGGGGTCGCGGCGGACAACACCGACAGCGCCGGTTGCGGCTGCAGTGGTCTCGGAAGCAACGATCGAGCCTACGAACACGCCATGGTTCCAATCACGGGACTGGTACACCAGCGGAGCGGTCTTGGCACGGCGGCCGCCGAATACGATCGCGGAGATCGGTACACCGGCAGGGGAGTTGAATTCCGAAGACAGGCAGGGGCAGTTCTGAGCAGGTGCCGTGAAGCGGGAGTTGGGATGCGCGCCTTTAGAACCGTCGGTGCAATCCCAGATTTCGCCTTTCCAGTTTTTCGCGTTCTTCGGCGGGTTCTTATCCATGCTTTCCCACCACACCGTGTTGTCATCCAGATTGTGAACAACGTTGGTGAAGATCGCGTTCTTCTGGGTGGAGATGAGGGCGTTGGGGTTGGACTTCATGCTGGTACCGGGAGCAACACCGAAGAAACCGTTTTCGGGGTTGCATGCCCACAGACGACCGTCCTCGCCGATGCGCATCCAGGCGATATCATCGCCAACGCACCAGACTTTGTAACCCTTTTCGCGGTACAGTTCCGGCGGAATGAGCATCGCCAGGTTGGTCTTACCGCAAGCAGACGGGAACGCCGCTGCAATATAGGTGATCTCGCCGTTGGGTTTCTCTACGCCGAGGATGAGCATGTGCTCAGCCATCCAGCCTTCCTGACGGCCGAGGTTGGAAGCAATACGCAGAGCGAAGCATTTTTTGCCGAGCAGCACGTTTCCGCCGTAACCGGAGTTCACTGAAATGATGGTGTTGTCCTGCGGGAAGTGGCAGATATAACGTTTTTCTTCGTCAATATCGCATTTGCAGTGAAGACCGCGTACCCAGTCATCGCTGTTACCAAGTGCTTCATATACTTCTTTACCCATACGGGTCATGATCGCCATGCTGATTACAACGTAGATGGAGTCGGTCAATTCGATGCCGTATTTGGCAAACGGAGAACCGACAGGGCCCATCGAATACGGGATGATATACATGGTGCGGCCTTTATAAGCACCACGGGCGATGTCATACAACATCGAATATGCTTCATCGGGAGCCATCCAATGATTGGTGGGGCCGGCATCTTCTTCTTTTTCCGAGCAGATAAACGTACGGCCTTCCACGCGAGCCACATCGTTTACGGCAGACAGGTGCAGATAGCAGCCGGGAAGTTTCTCCTCGTTGAGTTTGAACAACTCACCGGTGCTGCAGCCTTCGGCACGGAGTTCTTCCAACTGCTCATGAGAACCGTCGATCCACATAACGCGATCGGGCTGAGTCAGTTCGATTTTTTCCTCGATCCATTTTAAGACAGAGGGGTTGGTTGTTAACGCATTTGTCATACTATGATGCACTCCTTTCTAAGAGATAGAGATAAAAAATCCAAATCTCCACTAGTTAACAGTATACCCCAAAAAATAACAGATTTCAAGGTGGTTTTATGAATAAACTAAAAATTATAAAAAAGCCGTCCCATTGGGTAAAACCAACGGGACGGTCAGGTTATTCGATGGATAATGTGGCGCATGCGTTCAGGTCAGCACCGGCAACGTTACCGGCAAGATATTCGTAATACCCTTGTGCGCCAACCATGGCGGCGTTGTCACCGCACAGAGAAAGCGGCGGGACAAACAAGCGGAATCCGTTTTCACGGCACATCGCTTCGGTTTTGGCACGCAAACCGGAATTTGCGGATACACCGCCTGCCAGGACCAGTGTGGTATCGCCCGTCATTTGAGCGGCGGCAAGGAATCGGTTCGTTAAAATTTCACACACGGTGTGTTGGAAAGAAGCGGACAGATCGTATGTATCCACGGTTTCGCCGCGCTGTTCGGCTTTATGCAGTAAATTGATCACAGCCGTTTTCAGTCCCGAAAAACTGAAATCGTACGGACTGCCTTCCACGTGCGGCCGCGGAAGAACAAAAGCGGAGGGGTCTCCCTTTTGAGCTGCCTTGTCCAGATGGACGCCGCCGGGATACGGCATTCCCATGGCACGGGCGGCTTTGTCAAAACATTCACCGGCGGCATCGTCGCGGGTGCGGCCGATCACTTTGAATGTGGTGTAATCTTCCACCCGCACAATGTGGCTGTGTCCGCCTGAAACCACCAAGCATAAAAACGGCGGTTTCAGATCGGGATGTGCCGCGTAGTTAGCGGCGATATGCGACCGCAGATGATGTACGGGTACGAGCGGCAGATTAGCGGCGGATGCCAAACCTTTGGCAAAGTTCACGCCCACCAGCAGCGCACCGATCAAACCGGGCGCGTGGGTGACGGCGATCGCGTCAATATCACGCAGGGTGACGTGTGCATCTTCCAGTGCTTGCCGAGTGATCGCGCTGATCGCTTCGGTGTGGCGGCGGCTGGCGATCTCCGGCACAACACCGCCGTATAAACGGTGCTCGTCCGCCTGCGAGGCAATACAGTTGGACAATACGCCCCGCCCGTCTTTCACAACGGCGGCAGCCGTTTCATCGCACGAGGATTCCAACGCTAAAATGTTCAACTGAGATCACCTCTTGTAATACGAGTAAATTTCCGCATCCTCGGTGGGGTGCGCGTAAAAGCGGGGGCGTGTGCCGTCGTGTACAAAACCAAGAGTACGGTAAAGGGTGATGGCGGCGGCATTGGAGGATCGCACTTCCAACGTGAGACGATCCAGATGCGCACCTTGTTCGATCGCCGTTTGTATCAATGTGCGGGCGATGCCGCGGCGGCGCGCGGTCGGATGAACGGCAACATTCGTAATAAACCCTTCACCCGCAATGTGATGAATTCCCAAATACCCGACAACCTGTCCGTCCGATTCGGCAACCAGAAACCGTGCACACGGATTGTTCAGTTCCTCCGCCAACGCATCGCCGCTCCACGGATCGGCAAAGCACACTGCTTCCAGTTGGGCAACGGCGGGCACATGACGGGCGGCAAACGGTACAATGATTACTTGTTCCATGCTGCTTCAATATCTTCCATGAGTTTGGGCAACGTTTCCAGCAACTCATCGCGGCATTCACGGTAGGCGGCAAGCGGTCTGCCGTACGGGTCGGGGATCCCAAAACCGGGGACTACCACTTTTTCGGGGTCGGCGGCGTGGTAAAATGCAAGTGTCACGCCGTGTTCGGTGGTGAGTGCCACAAAAACGTCGGACTCATCCATGATAGCGGGGGTTACTTGACGGGAGAGGTGTTCCGAAATATCCAGACCGATCTCGTTCATCGCGGTGATCGCTTGCGGGGTGGGGGACATTCCGTCGTTGGTCATCACGCCGGCACTGTGCACGGTGACATCCGTTCGACCCTGCTTTTCATATTCACGGCGCAGCAAAGCCTCCAGCATTGGGCTGCGGCATACGTTTCCGGTACATACACACAAAATTCGCATCGTTTTCGCTCCTTGTTACACAATCTCCCTTATTATACGGTATAAAACAAAAATACTCAACCGAAAATTTCAAGTTTTTTCGCGATACCTTGTTTTTTGTGAAAATTTGTGGCATACTCTTATTCAAACGATAGGAAAGGGGGGCGCTTATATGCACTGGTTTAATTCACGTGATGAACGGTACCGTTCGCCGTTCGGTGCGGTCGCAGAAGGCACAGAAGTGTTTTTTCGGATCTGTTTGCCGCGCGAGTGGGGTTGCCGCGGGGCGTGGCTGATCCGTCGGAAAGAGGGCGGTCTTTCCGAGTGGGACGGTATGTTCTGGGCCGGTATGGAAGGCGATTCACACGAATGGTGGGATTGCCGCTATACACCGCACACACCGGATCTGTACTGGTACTCCTTTGCCATTGATACCGATCGTGGGCGGTGGTATTTGTCGCGCCGCGAAGACGGCACGGCAACCTGCACCGATACACAAGGCGATGCGTGGCAGTTGACTTGTTACAGCGCCGCCCTAAAAACACCGGATTGGTTGGCGGGCGGGGTCTTGTATCAGATCTTCCCCGACCGATTTGCCAAATCGAAACAGGAAAAGACAAACGTCCCCACCGACCGTATGCAACACGAAACATGGGGCGAGCAACCCGAATGGCGCGCGGATGCGAGCGGAGTGGTGCGTAATAACGATTTCTTCGGCGGCGATCTGCAGGGTATCTGCGAAAAACTGCCGTACCTCAAAAAGTTGGGCGTTACCTGTTTATATTTGAATCCGATCTTTGAATCTCATTCCAACCATCGGTACGATACGGCGGATTATACGCACATCGATCCGTTGCTCGGTTCGCGGGAAGATTTTGAGCAGCTTACCAAAGCGGCAAAAAAACACGGGATCCGTGTCATACTGGACGGCGTGTTCAGTCATACGGGCGCGGACAGTATATACTTCAATAAAAACGGACGGTATACAGGTGAGGGTGCGTATCAATCCACAACGTCACCGTATTCGTCCTGGTATCACTTTGAACATTGGCCGCAGGATTATACCGGATGGTGGGGGTTTAATACCTTACCGGAAGTGGATGAATTGGATCCTGCCTTTATTACCTATATAACAGGTAAGGATGGCGTTGTGCGGAACTGGTTGTGTGCCGGTGCATCGGGATGGCGACTGGACGTTGCTGACGAATTACCGGATGCGTTTTTGAGCACGTTGTACGCGGCGGTCAAAGAAACCGATCCCGAAGCTTTGGTGCTTGGTGAGGTTTGGGAAGACGCCAGCAACAAGATCAGTTACGGGCATCGCCGTCGGTATCTGCTCGGCGGGCAGATGGATAGTGTGATGAATTACCCGTTCCGTCAGGCGGTACTGGAATTTGTGCGCGAGGGCAACGGTGATCGGTTTACACAACGCATCCAAACTGTTGTAGAAAACTATCCGCCGCCCATCACGCGATTGCTTATGAACTCCCTCGGCACACACGATACCGAGCGGGCGATCACTGTTCTGGCGGGAGAACCTGCAAACGGCCGCGGCAGACGGTGGCAGTCGGAAACGCGGTTAAGCCCTGCCCAACGCGAAGAGGGAAAACGGCGGTTACGGGTGGCGGCGGTATTACAATACTGCCTGCCGGGTGTACCGTGTTTGTATTACGGTGATGAAACTGCTATGGAAGGGTATCGCGATCCGTTCAACCGCGGATGCTATCCGTGGGGGGATGAAGATCGGGAACTGGTGAAGTGGTTCGGTGCGCTTGGGAAACTGCGTGCACAGGTTTCCGCGTTTGCCGAAGGACGGTTTGTACCGATCTATCAAACGGACGACGTGGTGGTGTTTGACCGCGTGGATGAAAAGGGAACAGTACGGTGTGCTGTGAACCGATCCGAAGCGGAACAATACGTACCGATGACCGAATCGTTCCGTTTGATGCTTGGTGAAGCGACCGTTCATAAAGATTGCCTATGTTTGCCGCCGTTATCCGGAAATATTTTGGTAAAAGATTGAAAAAATGAAAAAAACTATAAAAAAGCTGAAAAAACTTATTGACAAAGCGTAAAGTGAGTGGTATTATAGCAAAGCTGCCGCAAAAAGGGTGGCAAAAGGACCTTGAAAATTAAACAATGCAAACAAGAGAAATTAACACTACCCGTTAATTTACAGATTCACAGAATCCGGGTCAATTGAGAGATTGACAAAAGAAAGACGCTAGTGCGTCGGGAAGAGCTAACGAACAGCTCTAGAGAATGATGTTGACGGATGGAAAG